>NZ_PSWJ01000023.1:0-57246 GCF_002932775.1 Rathayibacter sp. AY1B8
CGATCCGAAGATCAAGGCCGGGGTATAAAATTGGCATTGAACATAGTGCACGCTGTTGAGTTCTCAAGAATCGGACACATCCCGCCTCCACACCAGAACAGTGCTTCACAACGGAAGTGATCGAAGATATTGTTGCTTGCGTCATACGCGTCTTCTCGGTAGACTAGGAGGAGTTTCTTTCTCCCTGTCGCCGTGGCAACTTGTATAACTTAGCACATCCGCGGGCCGTGTCAAATCCGGCTTCTTCGCGATGACGTCACGCTCATAGGCGCTCCGACGTTGCTCGGTTCAGGACCTGAGTCCTGCGCCGGGCGGCGAAGTTGCTGGATCCGAGGGATCCTGCGAAGGCTTTACATCCGTGCGGCAGACCTGCTCCGAAAAGCTGTCTTGCCGAGTGGATGGTCCCGATTGAGGCCGGGACGTAGGAGCTGCTGCTCTTTCCGTTTCCCTGCGGCCTTTGTGGCGACTCGGAATAAGTTACGCAGCGATCGCGGTGCTGTCAAACGACGGGCCGAAATCGCACATCCCGGGCGTGTCGGGATCAGGGGTCCTCCCCGTCGGCGCCCGGTTCCGCGGGCGGATCCGGGGTCCGAGCCGGCTGCATCGGACCGACGCGGGCACCCGCGCGCGCGGGATCCGACTCCACCGAGTGGAAGGACCCTCCCCGGAAACGACGAGGAGCGCGCGACCCGGATCGCTCCGGTACCGCGCGCTCCTCGAGGGGATGCCGGGACTACGCCCCGATGCCGACCGCCTCGGGGGAGACGTCCGCACCGGGAGCCGAGGGCTCGAGCGCCTCGGCGACGCGCTGCGAGAGCGACGAGTCGACGTTCGCCCAGTACTGGAGCACGCGCTGCCGCAGCTCCGGACGGGTGACCTTCGACACGTGGCCGGCGATGTTCGCGACCAGGCGGGCGCGCGCGTCGTCGTCGAGGACCTCGCGGTAGAGCGTCCCCGCCTGACCGAAGTCGTCGTCCTCCGGGTGGAGGGTCGCCGCGGCGCGCGTCAGCTCGCCGTCGGTCTCCCAGCCGGCCGACTCCGCCGCCCGGGCGGGATCGGCGTGGGCGCCGCCCATCGTGTTCGGCGCGTAGACGGGCACCTCGGACTTCTGGAAGTCGAACCGCATGGGGCCGTCCTTTGAGTACGAGTGCACGGGCGACTTCGGCGCGTTCACCGGCAGCTGCGCGTGGTTGGTCCCCACGCGGTAGCGGTGCGCGTCGGCGTAGCTGAAGATGCGCGCGAGGAGCATCTTGTCGGGGCTGGCCGCGATCCCGGGCACGAAGTTCGAGGGGGCGAACGCCGCCTGCTCGATCTGCGCGAAGTAGTTCTCGGGGTTCCGGTCGAGCGTCATGGTGCCGACCTGGATCAGCGGGTAGTCCGCGTGGGGCCAGACCTTGGTGAGGTCGAACGGGTTGAACCGGTAGCTCTTCGCGTCCTCGTACGGCATGACCTGCACGGACAGCGTCCACGAGGGGAAGTCGCCGCGGTCGATGGCGGAGGACAGGTCGCGGATGTGGAAGTCCGCGTCCTCACCGGCGATCTGGTCGGCCTGCTCCTGGCTCAGGATCTCGACGCCCTGATCGGTCTTGAAGTGGTACTTGACCCAGAAGCGCTCGCCGGCGGCGTTGATCCACTGGTAGGTGTGCGAGCCGAAGCCGTCCATGTGCCGCCACGAGGAGGGGAGGCCGCGGTCGCCCATGAGCCATGTGACCTGGTGGGCCGACTCGGGCGAGAGGGTCCAGAAGTCCCACTGCATGTCGTGGTCGCGCAGGTGGCTGCCGGGCAGGCGCTTCTGCGAGCGGATGAAGTCGGGGAACTTGATGCCGTCGCGGATGAAGAAGACGGGGGTGTTGTTGCCGACGAGGTCGTAGTTGCCCTCGCTCGTGTAGAACTTCAGCGCGAAGCCGCGGGGGTCGCGCCAGGTGTCGGGCGAGCCCTGCTCGCCGGCGACCGTGGAGAACCGCGCGAGCATCTCGGTCTCGACTCCGGGCTGGAAGAGCGCGGCACGCGTGTAGGCGCTGACGTCGGCGGTGGTGGTGAAGCGTCCGAAGGCTCCGCCGCCCTTGGCGTGGACGACCCGCTCCGGGATGCGCTCACGGTTGAACTGGGCCAGCTTCTCGACGAGGTAGTGGTCGTGGAGCGCGAGGGGTCCGTCGGCTCCGACGCTCAGCGAGTGGTCGTCACTCGCGACCGGTGCTCCGGAGTTCGTGGTGGTGAATCGTTCCTCGGTCATGTTCCTCCTGTCGGCGAGGGGCACGGAGCCCGCCGCTGCGGTGTAGCGGATGTCGGTCAGTGGGCCAGGGCCAGGCAGTCGGGGCAGGTGCCCCAGAACGTGACGTCGGCGGTGTCGACGGCGAAGCCGCTCGCGGTCTGCGGATGCAGGCACGGCGCCTCCCCGACGACGCAGTCGACGTCGGCCACGGCCCCGCAGCGCCGGCACACCACGTGGTGGTGGTTGTCGCCGACCCGCAGCTCGAACCGGCGGGGGTGGCCCTCCGGCTCGATGCGGCGGACGATCCCGGCGTCGGTGAACGCCGAGAGCACTCCGTAGACGGCCTGGGCCGAGGCCTCGGGGAGGCCCTCGCGCACTCGGGCCAGGACCGCGTCGACCCCGGAGTGCGGGTGCTCCTCGAGAGCGAGGAGCACCGCGCGCCGGGTGGCGGTGACCTTGAGCCCGGAGGCTCGGAGCCGCTCGTCCACTGTCGTCATGCCGAGGACACTACCCGAGTTGTCTTGAGCGGATCAAAACAACGGGCGGCGTGGCGCGCTCGTCCGGGTGAACGGCCGGGAACGCTCCGGCGGCCCCGCGGAGGCTCCGATCAGGCGACCGGACCCTCGACCAGCACGACCTGGGCGGAGCGGGCGGCGCCCGCGGTGTCGGTCCACGAGATCGTCACCGACTCCCCGGGCTCGCGCTGCGCGAGCGAGGCGGACAGCTGATCGGCCGAGGCGACGGCGACCCCGTCGACCGCGGTGACGACGTCCCCCGCCTCGAGGCCCGCCTGCGCGGCCGGCCCGCCCTCGACGACTCCGCCGATCACGGCGCCGGACGCGGTGGTCGCGAGCGCGCGCGAGGTCGGCGACGCGGTGCCGGAGGAGAGGGAGACGCCGAGGAAGGCCGGATAGCCGATCTCGACGGTGGCCGTGTCGGCGCCCGCCTCGATGGTGGCCACGATGTCCAGGGCCTTCGAGATCGGGATCGCGAAGCCGGTGATGTCGGCCGTCCCGCTGGAGGCGGCGGTGTCCATCCCCACGACGCGGCCGGCGGAGTCGACGAGCGGGCCGCCGGAGTCGCCGGAGACGATGTCGGCGTCCGTCTGGATCAGCCCGGTCAGCGTCTCGGCGGAGATCCCCGACTCGGAGCGGGTGGTGATCTGCTGATCGAGACCCGTGACCGTGCCGGTGGCGGCGACCAGGTCGCCCGTCCCTCCCGCGTTGCCGACGGCGGTCACGGTGTCGCCCACAGCGACCCCGTCCGTGTCGAGCGAGGCGGGGGTGAGGCCGGAGGCGTCCTCCAGCTGCAGGACGGCGACGTCGTTCGTCGCGTCGGTGCCGACGACGCGGGCGGTGTAGCTGCGGCCCGTCGACTCCACCGTGACCGAGATCGCGGTGGCGCCCTCGACGACGTGGTTGTTGGTGAGGATCATGCCGTCGGAGGTGAGGATCATGCCGGTGCCGGCCGAGCGGGCGCCCTGGTAGGTGAGCTCGGAGGTGATCGTGACGACGCCGGCGGTCTGCGCGGTGCTCGCGGCCACGGCGTCGGTCGCGCCGGTGGCCGGCTCGGCGGCGGAGGAGCCGCCCTGCGTCGAGCCGCCCCAGGAGGGGACGATCACGTACCCGCCGCCGAAGGATCCCCGCGAGCCGCCGGGGTAGACGATCGTGGTGGCGCCGGCCGAGGCGGAGGAGGCCGCCTCGGTGCGGCCGGCGGTGGCGACTCCGCCTGCTGTCACTCCGATCAGCACGGCGAGGCCGAGGCCGCCGGCGATCAGCGCCCGACGACGACGACGACGGTCGTCCGCGCGCAGCGCGCGCACCTCGTCGGCGCCCGTCGCCTCGGTGGTGGCGGGCTGGTCGGCGAGCTCTCGCTCGTCGGATTCGTGTCGCTCGTTCATGGTGTCGTCCTCGTGCCGGGGCCGCCCCTGACGGCGACCGGTTCCCATTCCACGCCCGGCCTCCCGGCGCCGCCTGGATGCTGCTTATGCGGTTCCTATGAGCGCTCGCCCCTCTGAATGGTTGTAGCTTCAACCAAAAGCGGGTAGCGTCTCCGCCGTGACCACCTCCTCCCCCGACCTGCTCGCTCCCGACACCGCGATGGGCGCGGTGACCCTCCGCGTCGCCGACCTCGACGGGATGATCGCCTACTACCGCGACGCCGTGACGCTCGAGCTGCTCTCGCACGACGGACCGGTCGCGGTGCTCGGCCGCGGCGGAGTGCCGGCCGTGATCCTCCAGCACGCGCCCGAGCTGGTGCACGCCTCGCCGCGCAGCGCCGGCCTCTTCCACACGGCGATCCTCTTCGAATCGGAGGCGGCGCTCGCCGCGGCCGTGTACAGCGTCGCGACCCGGCACCCCGGCTCGTTCACCGGCAGCTCCGACCACCTGGTCAGCAAGGCCTTCTACTTCGACGACCCCGAGCACAACGGCGTCGAGCTCTACTGGGACCGCGACCGCACGCAGTGGTCGTGGACGCACGGGCGGATCGAGATGAGCACGCTCTTCCTCGACCCGAACGCGTTCCTGCAGGAGCACCTCACCGAGGAGTCGATCGCGCAGCCGCGCCTCGGCGGCGCCTCCGTCGGCCACGTGCACCTGAGCGTGGGCGACGTCGCCACCGCGAAGGAGTTCTACGTCGACCGGCTCGGCTTCGAGACGACGATCGCGTACGGCGGGCAGGCGCTCTTCGTCTCGGCGGGCGGCTACCACCACCACATGGCGATGAACACCTGGAACTCTGCGGGCGCCGGACGCCGGCAGCAGGCCCTCGGCCTCGGACAGGTCGAGATCGTGGTTCCCGGCGCCGACGATCTCGGCGCGCTCGGCGAGCGGCTGACCCGCTCCGGAGTCGCCACCCGCGACGACGGCCGCACCCTCGCCTTCGAGGACCCCTGGGCGAACGCGATCCGCGTCACGACCTCCTGAGCGCCGCCGATCGCGGGGGACCCCCGCGGGTACGATGGTCGCGCGGAAGACCGCACTCCCCCGAGACTCCGGAGAACACGGTGCCCACGATCGTCGTTGAAGTCATGCCCAAGGCCGAGCTGCTCGACCCGCAGGGGAAGGCCGTCGCCGGCGCGCTCGCGCGGCTGGGCCACTCCGCCATCCACGGCGTGCGGGTGGGCAAGCGCTTCGAGATCACCGTCGACGAGGTGACCGACGAGGTGCGCGCCTCGGTGCAGCGCATCGCCGACGAGATGCTCTCGAACTCGGTGATCGAGGACGTCGTCGGGATCCACTACCCGGCGGAGGCCGCCCGATGAGGATCGGCGTCATCACCTTCCCCGGCTCGCTCGACGACCGCGACGCCCAGCGCGCCGTCCGGTTCGCGGGTGCGGAGCCGGTCGCGCTGTGGCACGGCGACCACGACCTCGACGGCGTCGACGCGATCGTCCTGCCCGGCGGCTTCTCCTACGGCGACTACCTGCGCTGCGGCGCCATCGCCTCCCACTCCCCGATCATGCGCGAGGTCGTCGACGCGGCGAACGCCGGGACCCCGGTCCTCGGCATCTGCAACGGCTTCCAGATGCTCACCGAGGCGCACCTGCTGCCCGGCGGCCTGATCGCGAACGACATCGGATCCTTCGTCTGCCGCGACCAGCGCCTGATGGTCGCGAGCACCGAGACCGCCTGGACGAACGGCTTCGAGCCCGGCCAGGAGATCACGATCCCGCTGAAGAACGGCGAGGGCGGCTACATCGCCTCGGCCGACACGCTGCTCGAGCTCGAGGCGGAGGGACGCGTCGTCGTCCGCTACCTCGGCCACAACCCGAACGGCTCCATGAACGACATCGCCGGCATCAGCAACCGCCGCGGCAATGTGGTGGGGCTCATGCCGCACCCGGAGCACGCCGTCGAGGAGGGCTTCGGGCCCGACACGGCCGCCGCGATGCGCTCGGGTGTGGACGGGCTGACCTTCTTCACGTCGGCGCTGAAGTCGCTGCTCGCCTCCGCCTGACGCATCCGGTCCGGGCGGCTCCGCCCGCCCGCGACGCACGAGACCCCCGGTTCCGGCCGGGGGTCTCGTGCGTGATGGGCGATGTTCGCGGCGCCGCTCAGGGCCCGGTCAGGACCTCGGGCTCGGGGGTCATCGAGATGGTGGGGATCGAGGCGGTGATCACGGTGCCGTCGGAGCGGCGGGTGCCCTCGATGTCGGACGTGGTCGGCGCGCCGTGCAGGCGGCGGCCCTGGTGCGTGAGCGGGACGCGCACGGGGCTGCCGGCAGCGACGTGCACGCGCTCGTCGCGGACGGTGATCGCGGCGGAGTCGCCGGTCTCGACCGTCAGCAGGACCTCGGTCTGCGTCACCTCGACGCGCACGCGCGTGCCGTGGAGGGTGATGCGGAAGGCGAGGCGGTCCCAGTCGTCGGGCAGGCGCGGGTCGAGCGTGATCCGCCCACCGTGGTCGCGCATCCCGCCGAAGCCGTAGACGAGGGCGCTCCAGACGCCGCCCGTCGAGGCGACGTGGATGCCGTCCGCGGTGTTGCGGTGCAGGTCGGCGAGGTCGACGAACAGCGCCGACAGGAAGTAGTGGCGGGCCAGGTCGCTGTAGCCGACCTCGGCGGCGATGATCGACTGCACGACGGCCGAGAGGGTCGAGTCGCCGGTGGTCAGCGCGTCGTAGTACTCGAAGTCGGCGCGCTTCTGCTCGGCGGTGAACTCGTTGCCCTGCAGCAGCAGCGCGAGCACGACGTCGGCCTGCTTGAGCACCTGGAAGCGGTAGATCACCAGCGGGTGGAAGTGCAGCAGCAGCGGCCGCTTGCTCGCGGGGGTGTTCTCGAGGTCCCACAGCTCCTTCTCGAGGAAGGCCGCGTCCTGCGGGTGGATGCCCGCCCGCGCGTCGAAGGGGATGTGCATCTTCTCGGCGGCGCGCGCCCACTCGAGCACCTCGCCCTCGTCGAGAGCGAGGCGGTCGGCCATCCGCTCGTACGCGGCGGGCTCGACGGCCTTCAGCAGCTCGACAGCGCGTGCGGCCGAGCGGAGGTTCGCCCGGGCCATGACGTTCGTGTACAGGTTGTCGTTGACGACGGTCGTGTACTCGTCCGGCCCCGTCACTCCGTGGATGTGGAAGTGGTCGTCGCCGTTGCTGCGCCAGAAGCCCAGATCGGCCCACATCCGCGCGGTCTCGACGAGGATGTCGATCGCTCCGCGGGCGAGGAAGTCGTCGTCGCCCGTGGCACCCACGTACTGCATGAGCGCGTAGGAGATGTCGGCGTCGATGTGGTACTGAGCGGTGCCGGCGGCGTAGTACGCCGACGACTCCTGACCGTTGATGGTGCGCCAGGGGAAGAGCGCGCCGCGCTGGTTGAGCTCGGAGGCGCGCGCGCGGGCGGCCTCGAGCATGTTCTGCCGGAAGCGCAGGGCGTTCCGGGCCACGAGGGGCGCCGTGTAGCTGAGGAACGGGAGGACGTAGACCTCGGTGTCCCAGAAGTAGTGGCCGCCGTAGCCGGAGCCCGAGACGCCCTTCGCGGCGACTCCGCCGCCGTCGGTGCGGGCGGTGGACTGGGCGAGCTGGAAGAGGTTCCAGCGGGTGGCCTGCTGGATGGCGGGCTGGCCGTCCAGCTGCACGTCGGAGCGGGTCCAGAAGTCGTCGAGCCACTCGCGCTGCTTGACGAACTGCTCCTCGACCGGCGTCTCGCGGGCGCGGTCGAGCGTGCGGTCGCAGCGGTCGGCGAGCTCGCGCACGGGCACGCCGCGGGAGGTGTGGTAGGTCAGCGTCTTGACCAGGCGGACCGGCCGGCCGGCCTTGGCCTTCACGCGGTAGACGTGCTTGGCGAGGTCGTCGTCGATCTGGGAGGTCTGGTCCCACTCGTTCTCGGTCTCGAGCTGGTGCTCGGCGCCGCAGGCGACGGTCATCTGGGAGTTGGTGGTCCGGTAGCCGAGAAGGTAGCGGGTGCCGCTGACGCGCTTGAGGCGCGGCTGGAGCACGCGGTCCTCGAACGACTCCGCCTTGCGCGGGTCGAAGCCGGCCCCCTCGCTGCCGGAGGGGGCGTGGTACTCGTCGACGCCGTCCTGGCGGTTGAGGATCTGGCTCGAGATCAGCACGGACGCGTCGTGGTCGAGCATCTCGACCTCGTAGTCGAGGATCGCGAGGTGCCGGTCGGTGAACGAGACCAGGCGGCGCGAGCGGATCAGGACGCGCTTGCCGGAGGGGGTGCGCCACTCCAGCTCGCGGGTGAGCACGCCGTTCGCGAAGTCGAGACGGCGCGAGTAGGCGAGGACGTCGGCCTCGCTCAGCACGAAGGGCTCGTCGTCGACGTAGAGGCGGATGATCTTGGCGTCCGGCACGTTGACGATGGTCTGGCCGACGCGGGCGAAGCCGAACGCCTCCTCCGCGTGGCGGATGGGCCAGGTCTCGTGGAACCCGTTGATGAAGGTGCCGTAGGCGTAGCCGTCGCGCCCCTCCTCCACGTTGCCGCGGAGGCCGAGGTAGCCGTTGCCGGTGGCGAAGAGCGTCTCGGTGCGGCCCTGCAGCTCGGAGGCGAACTCGGTCTCGACGAGGGCCCACTCGTCGATCGGGAAGCGGTTCCGGTCGAGCGGGTCGGAGGTGATGGGGTTCATGCGGCGTCCTCGGGGGCGGGAGCGGTGGGGAGGAAGGGGAGCAGCTCGGCCAGGTCGTCCACGACCAGGTCGGCGCCGTGCTCGAGCAGGGTGTCGGCCCCGACTCCGCGGTCGACGCCGACGACGAGGCCGAAGCCGCCCGCGCGGCCTGCCGCGACTCCGGAGTGCGCGTCCTCGAGGACGGCGCACGCGGCGGCCGGGAGGCCGAGGAGCTCGGCCGCGTAGAGGTAGGTGTCGGGCGCGGGCTTGCCGGCGATCGAGCGCTCGGCGGCGAGGAGCCCGTCCACGACGACCTCGAAGCGGTCGCGGAGGCCGGCCGCCTCGAGCACCGGCACGCCGTTGCGGGAGGAGGTGACGACGGCGACCTGCACGCCCGCGGCGATCGCGGCGTCGACGAAGCGGAGCGAGCCCGGGTAGGGAGCGACGCCGGTCTCGGCGAGGGTGCGGTTGAAGGCGTCGTTCTTGCGGTTGCCGAGCCCGCAGACGGTCTCGAGCGACGGGTCGTCCTCGGGCGCGCCCTCGGGGAGGGTGATGCCGCGCGAGGCGAGGAGCGCCCGGACGCCGTCGTACCGCGGGCGTCCGTCGATGTACCGGAAGTAGTCGGCGTCGGTGTAGCCCTCGGCGATCCCGCGCGAGGAGAGGTACTCCGTGAACAGCCGCGACCAGGCCTGCATGTGGACGTCGGCGGTCGGCGTGAGCACGCCGTCGAGGTCGAACAGGAGCGCGCGGACGCCGCGGAGGGCGGAGGCGTCGGGGCGCGTCGGGGATGCAGTCACGGCGGGGAGGACCTCTGATCGGGGGCAGGCGTTCGGCGGTTCCGCCGATGACGGTCGTCCGCCGCGGACTGCAGGTATCGTATACGCCCCCGGCCGCCGTGTGGAACCGTTTACACGTCCGTCATCTGCGCGCCGCCGGGGGCGTCGATCCGCTCGGGGGCGAGGCGGTGCCGCCCGAGGGGGAGCATCAGCGGAGTGCCCGAGGTCGGGTCGGTGATGATGCGGCTGTCGAGGCCGAACACGGCGAGCACCGTCTCCTCGGTGAGCACCGCGGCCGGGGTGCCGGAGGCGTGCACCGCGCCGTGCGCGATGGCCACGAGGTGGTCGGCGTAGCGGGCGGCCATGTTGAGGTCGTGCAGCACCATCACCACCGTCGTCCCGCGGGTGCGGTTGAGGTCGACGAGCAGGTCGAGCACCTCGATCTGGTGGCTGACGTCGAGGAAGGTGGTCGGCTCGTCCAGCAGCAGCACGTCCGTCTCCTGCGCGAGGGCCATCGCGATCCAGACGCGCTGGCGCTGCCCGCCGCTGAGCTCGTCGACGGAGCGGTCGGCCAGGGCGGCGGTGTCGGTCGCGTCGAGCGCGGTCGCGACGGCCTCGTCGTCGTGGGCGCTCCAGCGGCTCAGCATCCCCTGGTGCGGATGGCGGCCGCGGCCGACGAGATCCGCGACGGTGATGCCCTCCGGGGCGATCGGCGACTGCGGGAGGAGGCCGAGCGTGCGGGCGAGCTGCTTCGCCGGCGTCCGGTGCACGGCCCTGCCGTCGAGCAGCACGGCGCCGGAGCGGGGCGCGAGCAGGCGCGACATCGAGCGCAGGAGCGTCGACTTGCCGCAGGCGTTCGCTCCGACGATCGCGGTGATGCGGCCGGGCGGGACGACGAGGTCGAGGCCGTCGACGACCGTCCGGTCGCCGTAGCCGAGGGTGACCCCCTCGGCCGTCAGTGTGTGCGCGGTGGTCACAGTGAGCCTCCCGCTCTGTTGCTGCGGACGATGAGGTAGACGAGGTACGGCGCCCCGAGGACGCCGGTGACCACTCCGACCGGGTAGCGCAGGCCCAGCCCGAACTGCCCGACGAAGTCGGCGACGAGCACGAGCAGCGCGCCGACGAGGGCCGAGGGGATGAGGAGCGACGCGCCGGGCCCGATCAGGCGGGCGGCGATCGGGCCGGAGAGGAAGGCCACGAACGCGATCGGGCCGGCGGCGGCCGTCGCGAAGGCGATCAGCCCGACCGCGGCGACGATCACGACGAGGCGGGTGGCGTTCACGCGGATGCCGAGCGCGGAGGCGGTGTCGTCGCCGAGCTGCGTGGCGGAGAGGTCGCGCGAGCGCGAGAGCAGGACGGGGGTGAGGACGACGACCGCGGCGAGGACCGGCACGACCTCGCTCCAGCTCGCGCCGTTGAGGCTCCCGGTGAGCCAGCGGGACGCCTCCTGCAGGTCCCACGCGGCGGCCTGCGAGAGCACGTAGGCGGTGAGGGAGTCGAGCATCGCGGCGACCCCGATGCCGATCAGGATCAGCCGGGTGCCGGCGACTCCGCTGCGGTAGGACAGGGCGTAGACGAGCAGGGCGACCACGAGTCCCGCGACGATCGCGAGGGCCGAGACCTGCGCCGCCCCGAGCGAGAGCGTCACGATCGCGAAGGCCGCGGCGGCGCTCGCCCCGGCGCTGATCCCGATGATGTCGGGGCTGGCGAGCGGGTTGCGGAGCATGGTCTGGAAGCTCACTCCGCCGAGCCCGAAGCACAGGCCCACCAGCAGGGCGAGGACGGCGCGCGGGAGGCGGAGGCGCCCGACGGTGAAGCTCGCCCCGGGGACCTGCTCACCGAGGATCACGCGCAGCACCTCGTCGGGCGAGTAGACGGTCTGGCCGACCAGCAGGGAGACGGCGAGGACGGCCGCGATCAGGACAGCGAGCACGGCGACGACGACCCGGCGGCGGGTACCGCGGCGGCGGCGGCCGGCCGCGACGGCGCGGGCGGTGGCGGAGGGCGCCTCGAGCAGCGCGGTCACAGCTCGCGCACCTTCTGGCGGCGGACGATCGCGATGAACACCGGGGCGCCGACCAGCGCGGTGACGATGCCCACGTCGATCTCGCTCGGGCGCGCGACGACGCGGCCGACGATGTCCGCCGCGATCAGGAGCACGGCGCCGGTCACCGCCGAGAACGGCAGCAGCCAGCGGTGGTCGACGCCGACGAGGAGGCGGCAGGCGTGCGGGACGACCAGGCCGACGAAGCCGATGGGCCCCGTGACCGCGGTCGTCGCTCCGCAGAGCACGACCGCGCCCAGGGCGGCCCCGCCGCGCGCGAGGGCGACCCGCTCCCCCAGGCCCGCGGCGAGCTCGTCGCCGAGCGCGAGGGTGTTGAGGCTCTTGGCCGAGAGCACGCAGAGGACGAGGCCGGCCAGGAGGAAGGGGAGCACCTGCGCGATGCTCGCGGACGTGGCGCCGCCCACTCCGCCGATCTGCCAGGAGCGGATGCCGCCCGCGATGTCGGCGCGCGGCAGGACGATCGCGCTGATCACCGAGACCAGCGCGGCCGAGGTGGCGGCCCCGGCCAGGGCGAGCTTGAGCGGAGTCGCGCCGCCGCGCCCGAGCGACCCGACCGTGTAGACGAAGACCGCGGCGACCGCGGCCCCGCCGATCGCGACCCAGACGTAGGCGGCGGAGCTCGTCAGCCCGAAGAAGACGATGCCCGTCACGACCGCGAGCGAGGCTCCGGTGTTCACCCCGAGGATGCCGGGGTCGGCCAGCGGATTGCGGGTCACCCCCTGCATCAGCACGCCGGCGACGCCGAGGGCCGCGCCCGCGATCGCGGCGAGCACGGTGCGCGGGATGCGCTTGGCGACCGCGGCCTGCGCGAACCCGTCCGTGGACCCGCCGAACGCGGCGACCACGTCGCTCCACGCCACCTCCCGCGACCCCACCAGCACCGACACCACGGCGGCGGCGAGCAGCACGGCCACGGCCGCGAGCAGCCAGAGGGCGCGCAGCCGCCTCGGGCGGCGCACGGCGGCGACGCCCGAGGCGGCGGGAGGAGCGGCGAGGGTCACGCGGGCCGGATCCCGGCTCAGGCGGCCGGAGTGCTCTGCGCGGCCTTGGCGGCGGCCTCGTCGAGCAGGTCCAGGTAGTCGTCGAGGACCCACGAGATCGAGAGCGGCGTCGGGTTGGCGGCGGTGCCGAGCGGCGTGGAGGGCAGGCGCACGATGGCGTCGTCGGCGACCGCGGGGATCTGCGAGAGCAGCGGGTCGGCCTTGAGGGTGCTCACGAGCTCGTCGTCGCCGTAGGTGACGATCACGTCGACGTCGCTGAAGGCGTCGGCCTGCTCGGCGCTCTGCGTGAGCGAGAACTTGTCGGTCGCGGCGGAGGCGGTCGCGATGCTGCCCGGGGTGGCCATGCCGAGGTCCTCGAAGAACGCGGGGCGGGTGTCGTGCGAGGTGTAGAAGCTGACCTGGCTGAGGTCCGTCGGGTCGACGTGGGTGAGGAACATCGCCGAGGTGCCGGCCAGCTGCGGGTGCGCGGCGACCTTCTCCTCGATCTCGCCCTCGAGCTCGGTGATCAGGGCGGCGCCCTCGTCGGCCCTGCCCATCGCCTCGCTGTTCAGCGTGATCATGTCGCGCCAGGAGGTGCCCCAGGCGGTCTCGGGGTAGGCGACGACGGGGGCGATCTCGCTCAGGGTGTCGTAGTCCTCCTGCGTGAGGCCGGAGTAGGCGGCGAGGATGACGTCCGGGTCGGTGTCCGAGACGGCCTCGAAGTCGATGCCGTCGGTCTCGTCGAAGAGGACGGGGGCCTCGGCGCCGAGCTCGTCGAGCTTCTCGCTCACCCAGGGGAGGAGCCCGTCGCCGTCGTCGTCGCCGAAGTTGGCGGCGGCCATGCCCACGGGGACCACGCCCAGCGCGAGCGGGACCTCGTGGTTGGCCCAGTTGACCGTCGCCACGCGCTCGGGCGCCGACTCGATGGTGGTGGTGCCGAGAGCGTGCTCGATCGTGATCGGCGTGAAGCCGCTGTCGGCGGCGGCGTCGTCTCCGGCGGCCGAGCCGCTGCAGCCGGCGAGGCCGATCGTCAGCGCGGTGGCGGCGAGCAGGGCGAGGGGCGTGGTGGCGCGGGGCATGGGTCCCTTTCGAGAGGCTGTGCGGGAGGCGGCGCAGGGTCCGAGTGGACCGGCACTAAGGACAGCCTAACCAAAGAATGTGCGTGCTCTCAGCCCCGATTCCTCGCCTCCCGAGGTCGGAGGCGCCCCGAGGTGCCGCTCGCGGAGCCCGGAGACGGCCCCGCCACAGCCGCGGACGTCAGGCCGTCGCGAGCCTCTCGACGGTGCGCAGGTTCCGGGTCGTGGTGCTCGAGCGGTAGGCGGAGCGGGCGAGGATCCGCGCGACCGGAGTGTCCGTCGAGGAGCCGCGCGGGCAGCGCCAGTAGAGGACGCCGGCACCCCGGGCGACGAGCTCGACCGCCGGATCCGGCTCGCCGATCGCGCCCTGCGCGGCGTCGAGCGCCTCCTCGTCCGAGCCGAAGACGACGTACGGATGCGCCTCCTCGTCGATCCGCGGGAACGGGTAGGCGGCGAGCACCGCGGCGAGCGCCTCCTGCGTCACGAGCACGATCCAGGCGTCGTAGCCGAACCGCTCGGCGAGCGCCGCCTCGAGCGCGGGCTTCAGCTCGGCGGCCGGGCGGTCGGAGTCGAAGGCCGCATTGCCGCTCGCGAGGACCGTCCGCACCCGGTCCACGCCGATGCCGGCGACCGTCTCGGCGAGCTCGGCGCTGCGGACGGTGCGGCCGTTGACGTTCACTCCGCGGAGGAGGGCGAGGAACCGGGTCATGCGGCCGACGGTAGCGTGACGGCATGGCGCGCGGAAGCGGACGACGACGACCCCGGCGGACCCTCGAGGAGGAGATCCTGCGGGCGAGCGAGCGCGGACCCGGGGCGAGGACGCGGGCGGAGACCGTCCCTCCCTCCGGACGCCGGCTGGTGGCGCCGCCCGCCTCGGGCACCCTGCTCCACCTCGACGTGGACGCGCTGGTGGCGCTCGCCGCGCGGGAGGACCTGCTGATCGCGCTGGAGCGGCGGATCGGCGAGCACGCGGTGGCCGCGACTCCGGTGCTCTCGTGGTGGTCGGCGACTCCGTCGGTCCCGGGCGAGGAGGAGGAGCGCCGGCTCGACGCGCTCGTGCTGCGGACGGTGGAGCTCGGGGCGGGGCCGGCCGAGGACGTGGACTCGCGGCTGCGGGAGCTGGCGCACGAGGGCGATCTGGACGAACTGGGCGCCGCACTGGCGCTGCTCGCGCGGGTCCCGGATCCGCCGGCGGCGTTCCAGGATCCGGACGGGTTCCTGCGCGTGACGGTCCCGGAGTCGCCGTTCGAGCGGCGGCTCGAGGTCCTCGCGGAGGCGCAGGGCCGGGCGGGCGAGCTGCTGGTGCTGCTGCGCGACTGCGCGTTCACCGCGACCCTGCCGCGGCGGCGCTCGGCGATCGCGGCGATGAGCGGGCGGATCCGGGCGGCCGCGGACCCGGGGCGCCTCGACTCCCGGCGGCTGGACGAGCTCGCGGAGGCGGTGGACGCGGCGGTCGAGAAGCGGTGGACCGTGCTCTGACGGCGGTCCGCGTTACGGGCGCGCCCGTCGCGGTGACCGTTCGCGCACCGGTTCAGCCCCCGCGCACCCCGGGTGAATAGGCTGGACGGATGCCTCTCACCGGTCTCGACCTCCGCCGCTTCCCCGCCGCCCTGAACGACGAGGGCGGTCCCGACGCCGCCACCGCCGCGTGGGCCACCGCGATCAACGCGGGCTTCCACGAGAAGGAGTTCACGCCGGAGAAGCTGCGCGACTGGGCCGAGCACATGGTCGCCGACCAGCGCGTGCTCACCGCGGTCGTCGACTCCTCCGCCCCCGAGGGGCTCGACGGCGCGGGCGTGCCGGTCGGCACCTACGCGGCGTTCCCCGGTGCCCTGCAGGTCGGCGGCGGACGCGAGCTGCCGGCGCACCTCGTCTCGCAGGTGACCGTGCGGCCCACGCACCGGCGCCGCGGCATCCTGCGCGCGATGATCACCGAGGACCTGCGCCTGGCGAAGGAGGCCGGCACCCCGGTCGCCGCGCTCACGGCGAGCGAGGCCTCCATCTACCGCCGGTTCGGCTTCGGCCGCTCGGCCTTCACCCGCTCGATCCGCGTCGACACCGGACCGCGCTTCGGCCTGCAGACCGAGCCCGCCGGCCGCGTCGAGGTGGTCGCGACGAGCTGGCTGCAGCCGCGCATCCCCGCGGTGTTCGCCGCGTTCCAGGCGTCGACCCCCGGCTCGCTGACCCGCCAGTCGCGCTACGAGGCGAACTCCGTCGGCACCGCGTCCGGCGAGACCACGCCCGGCCTCGACGTCCGCTCGGCCGTCCACCTCGACGAGGAGGGGACGCTCGACGGCTTCGTGACCTACCGCGCGGTCGGGCCCGAGGACGACAAGACCCTCGAGATCGTCGACCTCGTCGCCCCCGGCGCCGACGCCTACCTCGCGCTCTGGGGCTACCTCGGCGCGGTCGACCTCGCCTCCGCGGTGACCTGGGACATGGCGCCGGTGGACGATCCGCTGACCTGGGCGCTCCGCGACGCGCGCGTGGTGCAGGTGAGCCACGTGGGCGACCTGATCTGGCTGCGGATCCTCGACGTCGCCGCCGCGTTCTCGGCCCGGCCGTGGACCGCTGACGGCTCGGTCGTCGTCGAGGTGGCCGACGGGCTCGGGCTCGCCGACGGCCGCTACCGCCTCACCGCCTCGGGCGGCTCCGCCACCGTGGAGCGCACCGGGGACGAGGCCGAGCTCGCGCTGGACGTGGCCGACCTGGGCTCGCTGCTGCTGGGCTCGGTGCGGCCGTCGATCCTGGCGAAGGCCGGGCTGGCGCGCGTCACGGGCGAGGCGGGGCGGATGGACCGCCTGTTCGCGCCGATCGCGACGCCGTACTGCATCTCGTTCTTCTAAGAGGCACCGCCCTCCCGGCGGCACCGCCCGCTCGGCTGCAGCGCCCGCCCGGAGGCGTCCGGCTCCCGCGCCGCCGCCGTCCCGCGCACCTCAGCTGCCGCGGACTGCCAGCCGCCTCCGGGCGTCCGCGCATCCCGCGTCGGTCATGCTGGAGGACCCGTCCCCGACACCGGCAGGAGTTCCGCGTGGGTGCATCCGTGATCGTCGACGTCATCGTCGTGCTGAGCCTCATCGGCGCGCTCGTCGACGGTCTGCGGCGCGGCCTGCTCCGGACCCTCGGCGGTCTCGCCGGGATCGTCGCGGGCGCGATCGGCGCCTCGTTCGCCGTGCCCGCCGTCTCGTCGTGGACGGCCGGCAGCGAGTGGCGCCTGCTCGCCGTGATCGGCACCGCCGTGCTGCTGCTGGGCGTCGGCTACGCGATCGGAGCGACGCTCGGCGCGGTCATCGGCCGCGGAGCCGACCGGGTGAAGCTCGGCCTGCTCGACCGGCTCGCGGGCGGCGTCGCCGGCGTCGCGATCTCCGGCCTGGTCTGGATCGCCGTCACCTCGGCCGTCTCCCTCCTCGGCGTCCCCCTCGTCACGACCTCGGTCGCCGGCTCGACGGTCATCCGCACGATCGACGACCTCACCCCCTCCCCCGTCCGCGCCTTCCTCGCCCAGCTGCAGTCGACCGTGGTCGACGAGGGCACGTCCTGGGTCGTCGAGGCGCTCGACGCACCGACCCAGGCGCCCGCGATCCCGGACGTCTCGACCGACGACCCGGAGGTCGCCGCCGCCACCCGCTCGGTCGTGCGCGTCTCCGGCACGGCCTGGGCCTGCGACGTCGGAGTGACGGGCAGCGGCTTCGTCGTCTCGGACGACCGCGTGATCACCAACGCGCACGTGGTCGGCGGAGTCTCGCAGCCGGTCGTCGAGGCGCCGGGCGAGGCCCCGCGCACCGGCCGCGTCGTCTACCTGGACCCGGCCGCCGACCTCGCCGTGATCGCCGTCGACGGGCTCGACGCCTCCCCGCTCCCGCTCGACGACGCCGTCGCCGCCGGGGACGACGCGGTGGTCGCGGGCTACCCCTTCGGCGGCCCGCTGACCCTCGGCTCGGCCGAGATCTCCTCCGACGCCACGGTCTCGCTGATGGTCGACGGAGCACCGACCTCACGGGAGGTGCTGACCCTCGCCGCCGTAGTCAACCAGGGCAACTCGGGCGGCCCGCTGCTCTCTCTCGAAGGCACCGTGTCGGGCGTCGTCTTCGGCAAGGCCGCCTCCGTCGACAACGTCGGCTACGCCATCCCGCTCTCGGTCCTCACTCCCGTGGTCGAGCAGGCCGCCTCGCTGACGGACGCCGTCGATCCGGGGGCCTGCCGCTCGAAGTGAGCGGTCACGGCAGCGGTCCGTCGACCAGCACGAGGGTGAGGTCGTCGAGCCGCACCGTCTCGGGCCGCGCCGACTCGAGGTAGGCGGACACGCGCGGATCGACGGGGAAGCGCGCCGACCGCTCGATCGCGATGGCGACGATCCCGGCGGACGACGGATCGGTCGTCACCCGGTCGCCGATGTAGGGCACGTAAACGCCCGAGGACATGCCCTGCGCGAGGACCAGGCCGCCGTCGAGGCCGCGCTCGCGCAGCACGTCGGCCACCCGCGCGATTCCGGTCGGCCGCTCCTGGGCGATCCCCGCCGAGGTGGCGATCGCGATCACGAGGGAGGCGGCCAGCAGCACCGCGCCGGCGCCGCGGGCGAGGGGTGCGGGCAGCACGATCCCGCCGCGCAGCGCCTCCGCCATGCCGACGCCCGCCAGCGCGCAGAGGAGCCACGCCCACGCCGCGTAGTAGTGCGGCAGCGCGACCGAGCTGATCGCCAGGTGGAACACGAGGAGGAGCAGCGTCGCGGCGCCCAGGTAGAGCACCAGCGCGCGGCGCCGTGGAGCGAGCAGGGCCAGCAGGGTCCCGAGGAGCAGCACGGCGAGCGCCGCCGGCCCGATGCCGACGACCATGAACCAGAGGTTCGCCCACCACGGAGGGAAGACGTACGCGGTCCCGGCGACCTCGATCAGGTGGCCGTCGGCGTTGTGCTCGGACTGGAACTCGAGCAGATACCGGACCGCCTCGACCGGGTGCACCGGCAGGTAGGCGAGCACCCCGGTGACGACGAACGCGACGGAGAGGGCGAGGCCGCCCCGCAGAGCCCGGGCCCTGCTCCCCGACCACAGCAGCGGCAGCAGGAGCACGGGCGCGAGGACCGCGGTGGTCAGCTTCGAGGTGACCGACAGCGCCAGCAGCGCACCGGCCAGTGCGATCAGCCAGCCGCTCCGCCTGTCCGGGGAGGCGCGCGACCAGGTCCACGCCGCCGCCATCGCCGCGACGGCGAAGAGCACCATGAACGGCTCCAGGAGCGCGAGGCGGTCGATCCGGGTGCCGGCTCCCACGGCGGTGCGCGGGAGGAGGAGGAACAGGCCGGCCGGGACGAGCGCGAGCGTCGGGCCGAGCTCGCGCCGGAACCAGAGCCAGAGCACCACCCCGGTGAGGAACGCGGCCGCGCCGGCGGCGATCCTGCCCGCGAGCAGCCCCTCGCCGAGCAGCACCTGCGCGAGCCCGATCAGGTACTTCGCCGTCGGCGGATGCTCGAGGTTCGCGCTCACGTCGCCGTGCAGGTAGTCCCACCCCGCGGCGAGGTACACGGGCTCGTCCGACGAGATGTTCGCCGCTCCGAGGTTCCCGAAGCACTGGTAGAGCCCCCACAGCACGGTCCCGATCAGAGCCGCCCGCTTCACCCGCCCGATCCTAGGCGCCGCTGCCCGCACCGCTCCACCGGAGGGCCCGGGCCCCGGCGACCGCGGCGGGTAGGATCGACCCGCATCCCGTCCCCCTCCCCTGGAGCCTCCAGCACATGGCAGACAGCCGCACCGCCGTTCCCGACACCACTGCGAACGCGGAGGCGACGCCCGAGCGGGAGCAGCCCTACGCGGCCCTCGGACTCAAGCCCGACGAGTACGCGAGCATCCGCGAGATCCTCGGCCGCCGCCCCACGAGCGGCGAGCTCGCGATGTACTCGGTGATGTGGAGCGAGCACTGCTCCTACAAGTCGTCGAAGATGTACCTCCGCCAGTTCGGGCAGAAGGTCTCCCCCGCCATGAAGAAGAACCTCATGGTCGGCATGGGCGAGAACGCCGGAGTGGTCGACGTCGGCGAGGGCTGGGCCGTCACCTTCAAGATCGAGAGCCACAACCACCCGAGCTACATCGAGCCCTTCCAGGGTGCGGCGACGGGGGTCGGCGGCATCGTCCGCGACATCATCTCGATGGGCGCCCGGCCGGTCGCGGTCATGGACGCGCTGCGCTTCGGGGCGATCGACGACCCCGACACCGCGCGCGTGGTGCACGGCGTCGTGGCCGGCATCTCCTTCTACGGCAACTGCCTCGGCCTGCCGAACATCGGCGGCGAGACCTACTTCGACTCGGTCTACCAGGGCAACCCGCTCGTCAACGCGCTGGCCGTCGGCGTCCTCCGCCACGAGGACCTGCACCTCGCGAACGCCCGCGGCGTCGGCAACAAGGTCGTGCTGTTCGGGGCGCGCACCGGAGGCGACGGCATCGGCGGCGCGTCGATCCTCGCCTCCGACACCTTCGCCGACGGCGGACCGACCAAGCGCCCCGCGGTGCAGGTCGGCGACCCGTTCGCCGAGAAGGTGCTCATCGAGTGCTGCCTCGAGCTGTTCCGCAAGGACCTCGTCGAGGGCATCCAGGACCTGGGCGCCGCGGGCATCTCGTGCGCCACCTCGGAGCTGGCCTCCAACGGCGACGGCGGCATGTTCATCGAGCTCGACTCGGTGCTGCTGCGCGACCCCTCGCTCACGGCGGAGGAGATCCTCATGTCGGAGTCGCAGGAGCGGATGATGGCCGTCGTCACACCCGAGAAGCTCGACGCGTTCCTCGAGGTCGTCGGCAAGTGGGACGTCGAGACCAGCGTGCTCGGCGAGGTCACCGACTCCGGCCGCCTCATCATCAACTGGCACGGCGAGGAGATCGTCAACGTCGACCCGCGCACCGTCGCGGTCGACGGCCCGGTCTACGAGCGCCCGATCGAGTACCCCTCCTGGCTCGACGCGCTGCAGGCCGACTCCTCCTCCCGCCTGCCCCGCTCGACCGGCGGCGACGCGCTGCGCGCCGAGACCCTGGCGCTGCTGGGCTCGGCGAACCTCGCCGACAAGAGCTGGATCACCTCGCAGTACGACCGCTACGTGCTCGGCAACACCGCGCTCAGCTACCCCGACGACGGCGGCATGGTCCGCGTCGACGAGGAGTCGGGCCTCGGCTTCGCGGTCGCGACCGACGCGAACGGGCGCTGGTGCCAGCTCGACCCGGCGCAGGGCGCCCGCCTGGCGCTGGCCGAGGCGTTCCGCAACGTCGCCGTCACCGGAGCGACCCCGGTCGCCGTCTCGGACTGCCTCAACTTCGGCAGCCCTGAGAACCCCGAGGTGATGTGGCAGTTCCGCGAGGCCGTGGGCGCGCTCGCCGACGCCTGCCTCGAGCTCGAGATCCCCGTCACCGGCGGCAACGTCTCGTTCTACAACCAGACCGGCGACGTGCCGATCTTCCCGACCCCCGTCGTCGGCGTCCTCGGCGTGATCGACGACGTCGCGCGCCGCATCCCCTCCGGCTGGCAGGACGAGGGCGACAACCTCTACCTCCTCGGCACCACCCGCGACGAGCTCGACGGCTCCGCGTGGGCCGGCACGATCCACGACCACCTCGGCGGGCTGCCCCCGCAGCTGGACCTGGGCGCCGAGCGCGCGCTGGCCGAGCTGATCTCGGCGGGCGCGAAGGAGTCGCTCATCGCCTCCGCCCACGACCTCGCCGACGGCGGGCTCGTGGTGGCGCTGGCCGAGTCGGCGCTGCGCTTCGGCGTCGGGGCGCGCATCTGGCTCGACGAGCTGATGGAGCGCGACGGCGTCGACGCGACGGCCGCGCTGTTCTCGGAGTCGACCGGCCGCGTGCTCGTGTCGGTGCCGCGCGAGGACGACGTGAAGTTCCGCGGGCTCTGCGAGGGCCGGGGCTACCCGGTGCTGCGCATCGGCGTGACCGACGCGGCGACCCCCGCGGTCGAGGTGCAGGGCCTCTTCACGCTACCGCTGGACGAGCTCCGCTCGGTGAACGGCGCCGTGCTGCCGCGCCACTTCGGCTGAGCCTCCGGGCGATCCGAGTCCGCAGGAGTCGCGGTGGTCGAGCTGGACCACCGCGACTCCTGCGGTACCGGCTCCGCTTCGGAGTTCCGTGATTACGGAATGTTTGCAATAGTGGAGCATGACCTCCTCCCGAGACCTCGCCGGCGAGGTCGACGAGCTCCGAGCGCGGCTGGACCGCCTCGAGCGCGCCGACACCCCCGCCGCGCCCGCCGCCGACGATCCGCTCTGGGCCCTGACCGCTCTCCGCGAGCGCCTGCCCTCTCCCGGCGGAGTCGTCTTCGCCGGCTCGGTCGCCACTCCGGCCGGCCCCGTCGAGTGGCAGTACGGCCTCAGCACCGACGCGTTCTTCGAGCGCGACTGGGGAGCGAGCCCCGGGCCGACCGCGCTCGCCGCGCTGGGCAGCCCCGTGCGTCTGCGGTTCCTGCAGGCGGTGGCCGGCGGAGTCGAGACCGTCGCGCAGCTCGCCGAGAGCGAGGGCGCGGGCACCACCGGGCAGATCTACCACCACGTCAACCAGCTGGTCGCCGCCGGCTGGCTGGAGGCGCGCGGCCGCGGTCGCTACGGCGTCCCGCCGGAGCGCCTCGTCCCCCTGCTCGTGATCCTGCTCGCCTCCGGAGGACCCCGATGACCCGCCGCCGCCTCGCTCTCGCCGCCGCCTCCGCCGCGGCCGTCGTCCTGCTCGGCGGAGTGCTGCTCCGTCCCTCCGCTCCCACCCTCTCGACCGAGGCGACGGGCGACGCCGAGATCGCCGGGTGGCTCCGGACCGACGTCGGGGACGGGGCGCGGAACCACCTCGTCGCCGCCGTGATCACGCCCGACGGCGTGCGCTACGGCGGACTCGGAGCCGACGAGCGGACCGAGGTCGAGATCGGATCGGTCACGAAGACGATGACCGCGCTCCTCCTCGCCCGGAGCGCCGCCGAGGGGACGGTCGGGCTCGAGGACCCCGCCGCCGAGCACGCCGACGTCGGCGGCTTCACCGGGACGCTCGAGGAGCTGGCGACCCACCGCTCCGGCCTGCCGCGCCTCCCCACCGGTGTCGGCGACCTCGCCTCGACGCTCGTCGCCCAGCTGCGCGGCACGGACCCCTACGCGGGCTGGTCGGCCGACGACGTCCTCCGGCAGGCCGCAGAGGCGGACCAGGGCGAGCACGTGCACGCCTACTCGAACCTCGGTGCGGCGGTGCTGGGCCAGACGCTCGCCCGCGCCGAGGGCCGCGACTACGCCGACCTCCTCCGCGAGCGCGTCCTCGATCCGCTCGGGATGACCGCGACCTCCGTCCCGGAGACCGCGGACGCCCTCCCCGCCGACGCGCCGACCGGCTTCTCGGCGAGCGGGCGGTCCGTCGATGCGTGGACGATGGCGGGCTACGCGCCGGCGGGCGGCGTCCGCTCCACGGCGGCGGACATGGCCCGCTACGCACAGGCCCTCCTCACCGACGACCCCGCGCTGGGGGTGTCCGCGGCGAGCGTCCTGGATCCCCGGTTCGACGCCGACGGGGCGCGGATCGGCCTCGGCTGGTTCACCTCGGAGTCGGAGGACGGCGGATCCGTCACCTGGCACAACGGAGGGACCTCCGGCTACTCGACGATGCTCGCGATGGACCGGGAGCGCGGCCTAGCCGTGTTCGTCAACGGGGACACGGCGAGCTCGGTCGACGAGCTCGGTCTGCGCCTGCTGCAGCGCGCCGGGGAGGAGTCGTGATGATCGCCTCGATCCTCGTCCTGCTCGTCGTCGCGTTCACCGTCGGCCGCTTCGCCATGGGGAGCATCCCCCGGCGCCGGGCGGCCGGGTTCCTCGACCGCGACCGCGTCCGGACGCTCGCCCGCGGCGTCGAGGCCGGCGCCGTGCTGCTGCTCGGGCGGGCGCTCGTCGACTGGTCGGCGCTGACGCTGCTCCCCTGGGCCGTGCTGGTGGCTCTCACCGCGGCCGGGGCGGCCGGCGCCGTGCTGCGCTGGGACGGGCTGCCGTGGTTCGAGGACCCGGCGCGCCGCCGCTCGCGGACGACCGGGCTCGCGGCGACCGTCGCCGTGTCGGCGGTCCTGATCGGCGTCCTGGGCTGAGCGCCGCGCACGTGCCGTCGGATCCGCGCCTTCCGCGGTGGTCGCGTGCTGCTGCGAGGCGGGAGGAGTGGCGGCGGGCGCGGGCGGGAGCGGCGTCAGCCGGTCTGCGCGGGGAGGTCGTCGGGCTCGGCGTTGTCGAGGACGCGGCCGTTCTGGTCGCCGACGCTCAGGACGGTCGTCGGGCGGAGGTTGAGTGTGTCGCCGCCGTAGAGGCTGTCGATGTCGACGCCGTCGCGGCGCACCGAGTTCAGCGCGGAGAGGTAGTCGGAGCTGATGCAGAACCGGTCCGCGATCCGCTCGCTGATGTCGCCCGCTGCCACCAGGTAGGAGGCCGGGGCGCCGTCGGAGGCGGTGCTCGCCGTCCCGGTCGCGCCGGGGCGGGTGCCGCGGTCGCGCACGCGCTCGAGGTCGACGCCGTCGAGCGTCCCCTCGTCGAGTGCCTGGACGACGCACTCGCCCGAGACGTCCTCGACGGGTGCGGGAGTGGTCGCGACGCTCGGCACCGGCCGCGGCGTGGACTCGGCTCCGGCGGCGGGCGGTGCGGTCGAGGCGGTCGAGGCGGTCGGCTCGGCGGGTGCGGCGGCGGGGCTCGTCGCCTCCGCCGTGCAGCCGGCGAGCAGGACCACGGCGGAGAGGGCGATCACGAGGCGCTGCGTCGTCCGGACCATTCCGCGACTCTAACCCGGCACCCGGGCGGCCGGGCGCCACCGCGCCCAGCGGGCTGCGGGCGATCCGGTCGAGGCCGCTGGACCCGGCCGACGCGCAGGCCCGACCGAGGCGGGGCTCGGGCGGCCCCTGGACGGCGCGCCCCCGATTGACCTCCCCCGTCGATCGCACCCATGCCGAGCACCTGTTGGACACGCGGCCCGAACCGGAGTCGACTGGGACCATGCAGTACACGCACCTCGGTCGCACCGGCCTGTCCGTCTCCCGCACCGTCCTCGGCACCATGAACTTCGGCATGCAGACCGAGGAGTCCGACTCGTTCGCGATCATGGACCGCGCGCACGAGCTCGGCGTCAACTTCTTCGACACCGCCAACGTGTACGGAGGCGAGGCCGGCCGCGGCGCCACCGAGGAGATCGTGGGCCGCTGGTTCGCGCAAGGCGGCGAGCGCCGCGAGCGCACCGTCCTCGCGACCAAGGTCTTCGGCGACATGGGCGAGTTCGCCGCTCCCGGAGCCGAGCGCGGCCGCGACTCCTGGCCCAACGGCGGCCGCCTCTCGGCGCTCACCCTGCGCCGCGCGCTCGACGAGAGCCTCCGCCGCCTGCAGACGGACCACATCGACCTCTACCAGTTCCACCACGTCGACCGGACGACGCCCTGGGACGAGATCTGGCAGGCGATGGAGGTCGCCGTCCAGCAGGGCAAGGTCCTCTACGTCGGCTCCAGCAACTTCGCCGGCTGGCACCTCGCCCAGGCGCAGGAGGCGGCGCGCGCCCGCCACTTCACCGGCCTCGCCTCCGAGCAGTCGATCTACAACCTGCTCGTCCGCGACGTCGAGCGCGAGGTCCTGCCCGCCGCGCTGCACTACGGGCTCGGCGTCATCCCCTGGTCGCCGCTGCAGGGCGGGCTGCTGGGCGGCGTGCTCGAGAAGACCGCGGAGGGCGGGCGCCGCTCCTCCGAGCGCACCCTCGCCGCGATCGAGGAGCACCGTCCCGCGCTCGAGCAGTGGGAGGCGTTCGCCCGCGAGCGCGGCGAGGCGCCCGGCGAGCTGGCGCTGGCGTGGCTCCTCCACCAGCCCGCCGTCACCGGTCCGATCACCGGGCCGCGGACGCTCGAGCAGCTCGAGAGCGCCGTCGCCGCCGTCGACATCACCCTCGACCCCGAGGCCCTCGCGCGCCTCGACGAGATCTTCCCCGGCCACCGGACAGCCCCCGAGGACTACGCCTGGTGACCATCCACCCCACTGCGAAGGAGCATTCATGAAGCAGCGCACTCTCGGCGACCTCCAGGTCGGCGCGATCGGACTCGGCGGCATGCCGATGTCGATCGAGGGCCGCCCGGACCGCGAGCGCTCGATCGCCACGATCCACGCCGCCCTCGACGCCGGCGTGACCCTGATCGACACGGCCGACGCCTACCACCTCGCCACCCAGGACGACCTCGGTCACAACGAGCTGCTGATCGCGGAGGCGCTGCGCAGCTACGGCGGCGACACCTCCGCCGTGCTCGTCGCCACCAAGGGCGGCCACCTGCGGCGCGAGCCCGGCCCCTGGGACCAGGACGGCCGCCCCGAGTACCTCAAGGAGGCGGCCCGCGCGTCCGCGAAGCGCCTCGGCGTCGACGCGATCGGCCTCTACCAGTACCACCGGCCCGACCCGGCGGTCCCCTACGCCGACTCGATCGGAGCGCTGGCCGAGCTGCTCGACGAGGGCGTCGTCCTCCGCGCGGGCATCTCTAACGCCGACCCTGACCAGATCCGCGAGGCGCACGGCATCCTCGGCGAGCGCCTGGTCTCGGTGCAGAACCAGTTCTCGCCGTCGTTCCGCTCCAGCGAGCCGGAGCTCGAGCTCTGCGCCGAGCTCGGACTGGCGTTCCTGCCGTGGAGCCCGCTCGGCGGCATCTCCTCGGCGGGCGAGCTCGGCTCGCGCTACTCCGCGTTCGCGGCGGTCGCCGAGGCCCGCGGCGTGACGCCGCAGGTCGTCTGCCTCGCCTGGGAGCTGGCGAAGGCCCCGGTCGTGCTGCCGATCCCGGGCGCCTCCCGCCCCGAGAGCATCCGCGACTCCGCCACGGCGGCCGACCTGGAGCTCACGCCCGAGGAGCTGGCCTCGCTCGACTGAGCCCGTTCAGGACGGAGGAGGGATCCGGTCGAGGCACCGGTCCGACGCGGATCGCGGGATCTCGGCGCTGGTCCCTCCTCCGTTGCGAGCGCGTTCCGACTCAGACCGCGTCCTGCAGCGGCTGCGGGAGGGCCGAGACGAACGCGCGGGCCGCGGCGCTCGGACGTTCCGGCACCGCCACCATCGTCCGCCACACCAGGAGCGGATCGGCGAGCGCCACCGCCCGCAGCCCGGCCGGGCGCTTCTCGGCGAAGTGCGCCGGCACGACCGCGATCCCCATGCCGTACTCGACCAGGTCGAGCAGCGTGTGCACGTCGTTCACCTCGAGCTCGACCTCGAACGCGAGGCCGTGCGCCGCGAACGCCCGCGCCGCGAGGTGACTCGCCGCCCAGTGCTCCTGCAGCCCCACGATCGTCTCGCCCGCCAGGTCCGGGATGCGGCAGCCGACGCGGCTCGCGAGCGGGTGACCCGGGCGCACGAGCACCGCGAAGCCCTCGCTCGCCAGCGGCATCGTCCGCACGCCGCCCGGCACGGCTCCGATGTCGGCGACCAGCGCCAGGTCGAGGCGGCCGGCGGCGACGGAGTCGAGCAGCGTGCCGGACCCCTCGTGGATCAGCCGGAGCGCGACTCCCGGGTGCTGCTCGCGGAAGGTCGCGAGCTCACGCGGCAGGTGCACGCCGCCGAGGCACTCCTCCGTGCCGACCGCGAGGCTCCCGCGGAGCACCCCCTGCACGGCGAGAACCGCGTCGCGGGCGGCGAGCGCGCTGGCGACCGATCGCTCCGACTCCGCGAGCATCGCCCGACCGGCCGGCGTCAGCTCGACCCGGCGCGTGCTGCGGGTGAAGAGGGGGCTGCCCAGCTCGCTCTCGAGCGCGCGGATCGACGCCGAGAGGCCCGACTGCGAGATCTGCAGGGCGCTCGCGGCGCGGGTGAAGTGCTGCTCCTTCGCGACGGCGAGGAAGTGTTCGAGCTGACGCAGTTCCATGGGTCCATCCTCGTCGCGCAGGCGGAGGAGCGGGGACCGGACCCGGCACTCCCCAGCGGCCGCTCGGCCGCCGGGTGCGGAGCCGGCCGGCGCATACGGCGGCGGCGGCCGCGAGAGCCGGCCCGGCTCAGGCGTCGGCGGACGAGATCGCGAGGACGATCGCCGTCAGCGTCGCCCGGAGGCGCTCGAGCGACTCGGGCTCCGACTCGTCCTCGAGGATCGACTGCTTCACCGCGTCGTCGTAGCCCGCCACCAGCAGGCGCACGGCGGTCGTCGGCTCGAGGGAGAACTCGCGGCGCACCTGGCGCAGCGCCCCGTGCACGATCTGCACGAGCGAGGCGTCGAAGCCGGCGCGGAAGTCGCGGTACTGCGGAGCGATCCGCGGGTCGCGCAGCGCGAGCAGCTCGAACTCCGACTCGACCACGCACCAGCGGCGGTTGTCGGTGGCAGGACCCTGGAGGAAGTCGAGGATCACCACGGCCAGCGTCTCGGCCGTCAGCGGCTCGTCGGCCGAGACGACGCGCGGGATCGTACGGTCCATCTGCTCGACGAGGGCGGTCACCCGGGCGCCGTTCTCCCGCTCCATGAGCGCGAAGAACAGCTCCTCCTTGGTGGAGAAGTTGGAGTAGAAGGCGCCGCGCGAGAACCCGGCGCGCTCGCAGATCTGCTCGACGGACGCACTGTGCACGCCGGTCTCGGCGAAGACGTCGTAGGCCGCGTCGAGCAGGCGCTCGCGGGTGCGGCCTCGGCGGGAGGTCTCGGGAGGGGTGGAGTCGATCGCCGTCATCACCAGCCTCCTGCCCGCCCTGTCAACACCTTCGACGCCGTTCACCTTATCCGATACATTCACGTATCGAATACGGTCCTGTATCGGATACGCTCGTGTATCGGAGCCCGGCTCCGCCCTGGTACAGAGACGTATCGCCTCCCTCCCCACCCATCGTCAGGAGACCGCGTGTCGTCGCTGCTCTACCGTCTCGGTCGTCGCGTGTACCGCGCCCACCGCCTCGTCGCCGTCCTGTGGCTGCTGATCGTGGTGGCGGGCGGAGGAGGAGCGCTGCTGCTCAACCAGGGCACCGACAACACGTTCTCCATCCCGGGCACGCAGTCGCAGACCGCCCTCGACCAGCTCGAGCGCACCTTCCCCCAGGTCAGCGGCACGTCCGCGCGGTACGTGGTCGTCGCGCCCGACGGGGGCAGCGTCCAGGACGCCGACGTGAAGGGCCCCGTCAGCGACGCGGTCGCCGCGCTCGGCGACGTCGACGAGGTCGCAGCCGTCACGGACCCCTACTCCGACAGCGTGTCCGGCACGATCTCCGACGCCGGGAACGCCCTCGTCATCACCGCGCAGATGGACGGCTCCGCCACCACCACGAGCCCCGAGAGCCGCGACGCGCTGAAGGCCGAGGCGACGACCCTCCAGGACGCGCTGCCCGCCGGCTCCGTGGTCTCGCTCGGCGGCGACCTCTTCGCCCAGAACCTCCCCGGCGTGACCATCACGGAGGCGATCGGCCTCGTGGTCGCCCTCGTCGTCCTCGTGCTCACCTTCGGCTCGTTCCTGGCCGCCGGCATGCCGCTGGTCACCGCACTGCTGGGTGTCGCCCTCTCGATGTCGGCCATCTTCATCGCCACCCGCTTCGCCTCGATCTCCTCGACCACGCCGCTCCTGGCCCTGATGCTGGGCCTGGCGGTCGGGATCGACTACGCCCTCTTCATCATCAGCCGCCACCAGGACCAGCTGAAGCAGGGCATGGACCCGGAGGAGTCGACCGCGCGGGCGACCGCGACCGCGGGCTCCGCCGTCGTCTTCGCGGGCCTGACCGTGATCATCGCGCTCGTCGGCCTCTCGGTCGCGGGCATCCCGTTCCTCACCACGATGGGCGTCGCAGCGGCGGGCGGAGTCGCGATCGCCGTGGTCATCGCGCTCACCCTGACCCCCGCCCTCCTCGGCTTCGCCGGCGCGCGGCTGCGCCCGAAGGAGCGCCGCGCGAAGAAGAAGGCCGCGAAGGCCGCCGCCGCCGCGGGCACCCACTCCGACACCGAGGCGCACGAGGAGGCGGCGACCGCCTCCCCCGGCGGCCACGTGCACGCCGAGGTCCCGCGCGGGTTCTTCCGCGGCTGGGTCCGGGTCGTCACGCGCTTCCCGATCGTGACGATCATCGCGGTGATCGGCGTGCTCGGCGTCGCGAGCATCCCGGCGCTCAGCCTCCGCCTCGCCCTGCCGGACGCCGGCTACCAGGCCGAGGGCACTCCCGCGCGCACCACCTACGACCTGCTCGCCGAGAACTTCGGCGCCGGCTACAACGGCCCGCTCATCGTCACCGGCACGATCATCGGCTCGACCGATCCGCTCGGCCTGATGGACGACCTCAAGGGCGAGATCGAGAAGCTCGACGGAGTCGCCTCGGTGCCGCTCGCGACGCCCAACGAGACCGCCGACACCGGCATCATCCAGGTCATTCCCGAGGGCGGCCCCGACTCCGAGGCCACCAAGGCGCTGGTCGCCGAGATCCGCGACAAGCACGACTACTTCCAGCAGGAGTACGGCGTCGACCTCGCAGTGACCGGCCAGACCGCGGTCGGGATCGACATCTCGGACACGCTCGCCAAGGCCCTGCTGCCGTTCGGCCTGCTCGTCGTGGGCCTGTCGCTGGTGCTGCTGACGATGGTGTTCCGCTCGCTCTGGGTGCCGATCAAGGCGACGCTGGGCTACCTGCTGTCGGTCGGTGCGTCCTTCGGCGCCGTGGCGGCGGTGTTCGAGTGGGGATGGTTCTCGGACGCTCTGCACGTCGACAAGACGGGCCCGATCATCAGCTTCATGCCGATCATCCTGATGGGCGTGCTCTTCGGCCTCGCGATGGACTACGAGGTGTTCCTGGTCTCGCGGATGCGCGAGGACTACGTGCACGGGAGGCCGGCGCGCGCCGCTGTCGAGTCGGGCTTCGTCGGCTCGGCCAAGGTGGTCACGGCCGCCGCGGTCATCATGTTCTCGGTCTTCGCCGCCTTCGTGCCGGAGGGGGACACCAACATCAAGCCGATCGCGCTCGGGCTCGCCGTGGGCGTCTTCGTCGACGCGTTCATCGTGCGGATGACGCTGGTGCCCGCCGTGCTGCACCTGCTCGGCGACCGCGCCTGGCACATGCCGCGCTGGCTCGACCGCGTCCTGCCGTCCTTCGACGTCGAGGGCGAGGGCCTCACGAAGGAGCTCGCGCTGGCCGACTGGCCGGAGCCCGGATCCACGGACGTGATCGCGGCCGAGGACCTCCGCCTCGACGGACCCGACGGTCCCGTCTACAGCGGCGTCTCGCTGCGGGTCGCTCCCGGCTCCTCCCTCGTGGTCCACGGGCCGCACCGCTCCGGCCGCACCGCGCTGCTGCTGAGCATCGCCGGCCGGCTCGCCCCCGACTCCGGGCGCCTGAAGGTCGCGGGCCTGGTCGTGCCGATCCGCTCCGCCGCCGTGCGCGGCCGGGTCGGGCTGGTGCGCCTCGCCGGAGCCGCCGACCCCGTCGCCGACGTCCGGTCGGCCCTGGAGTCGGCTCCGCCGATCCTGGTGCTCGACGACCTCGACACGGTCACCGACCCGCAGCTGCGCGGCGCGATCCGGGCCGAGCTCGACGCCGCCCGCGCCGCCGACGACGCGTTCACCGTGGTCGCCTCCTCCGTCGACGCCGAGGCGCTCGACGACCTCCTCCCCTCCGACCGCGGCGTGCTCGCGGTCTCGCCCGCGGCCGAGCGCCGCGCGATCGCAAAGGTCCTCTGACAGATGGCTCTCCTCTCCCTCGAACGCCCCCGCGGCGTCAAGAAGGTGTCCTGGCTGACCCTTCTCGGGATCGTCCTGGTCCCCCTCGTCATCGGCGGCCTCCTGGTGTGGGCGCTGTGGAACCCGACCGAGCGACTCGACACGATCACGGCCGCCGTGGTCAACGAGGACACCCCGGTCGAGATCAACGGGCAGACCGTGCCGCTCGGGCGCCAGCTCGCGGCCGGCCTGGTGACGGGCGGCACCGACTCCGCGAGCTCGGACGCCCCCTCCTCCACCCCCTCGGCGAGCGCGACGCCGTCCGCGAGCACGACCCCGGTGCCCAACGTCTCCGGCTCGGACTCGACGGGCAATTTCACCTGGGTCCTCACGGACAAGGACGACGCCGCGAAGGGCCTCGCCGACGGCAGCTACGCGACCGTCGTGACGATCCCCTCCTCCTTCTCCGCCGCCGCCACCTCGTACTCGGGCGACGCCGCGGAGGCGACGAAGGCGACCATCGACATCGCCACCAGCGAGAAGGCCAAACTCGTCGACGACGCCATCTCGGCCACGGTGACCAGCACCGCCACCTCACTGCTCAACACGCAGCTGACCACGGCCTACCTCGAGAACGTCTACGTCGGCTTCAACACCCTCAACGAGCAGATCGGCCAGGCGGCCGAGGGCGCGGGCACGCTCGCCGACGGCGCCGACCAGCTCGGCACCGGCGCCTCCACCCTCGCCGACGGCACCAGCAGCCTCGCCGACGGGATCGACGAGCTCGCCACCGGCGCCTCCTCGCTCTCGGACGGCGTCGGGCAGATCGGCACCGGAGCCTCGTCCCTCGCCGACGGCGTGGGACAGCTGGGCACCGGAGCCTCCGACCTCTCCGGCGGAGTCGCGCAGCTGGCCACCGGTGCGCGCGGCCTCTCCGGCGGAGTGGGACAGCTCGCGACGGGCGCCCGCGACTCGGCGACCGGGGCGACCGCGCTGCAGGGCGGCGCCTCCGACCTGGCCGACGGGCTCGACCAGCTGAGGGAGGGAGTGGTGAGGACCGGCGACGGGACCCAGCAGGTCGCCGCCCTCAGCGCCGGCGCCGCCGCCGCCACTGCGGGGACCTTCGAGGCGCTCAGCGCCGCGCTCGAGGGCTGCGAGACGACGCAGTGCCTCGCCGCGCGCGCCGTCATCGCCTCGGCGGACGGACCCACCGGCGCGACCACCCTCGCCACGACGACCGCGGGAGCCGTCGCCGGGATCGACGCGGGCATCCGCCTCGGCGGCGACGGGCAGCCCTCGCTGATCGACGCGGTCGGGCAGTCCGCCACCGGCGCGCGCACTCTCTCGGGGGGCATCGGACAGCTGTCCGGCGGCCTGACGCAGCTCGCCGACGGCGCGGACGACGCCGCGGGCGGAGCGTCCCAGCTCGCCGACGGCCTCGACACCACGGCGGCCGGGTCCGCGCAGCTCGCGACCGGCGCCACCACCGCCGCGGCCGGCGCCCGCGACCTCGCGACCGGCGCGACCACCGCCGCGGGCGGCGCCGCCGACCTCGCCGCGGGAGCCTCCTCCGCCGCCGACGGAGCCGACCAGCTCGCCGACGGCGCGAGCGGGGTCTCGGACGGCGCCGTGCAGCTCGCCGACGGCACCCGCACGCTCGCGACCGGCCTCGACGCCGCGGTCGCGCAGCTCCCGACCTACACCGAGTCGGAGTCGACGAACCTCGCCGACGTCGTCTCGGACCCGGTCGAGAACGCGAGCAGCGCGACCGACCTGTTCGGAGCCTCCAGCGTCCCGTTCTTCGCGACGATCGCCCTCTGGCTCGGCGCCCTCGCGACGTTCCTGGTGCTCGCCGCGTTCTCGCACCGCGCGCTCTCCTCGACCCGCTCCTCCGCCGCGCTCGCCCTCTCCTCCTACGTGCCGGCGCTCGTGATCGGCGTGGTGCAGGGACTCGCGGTCGCGATCGTGATGAGCGGGGTCGCGGGCCTGGAGCCGGGCCGCTGGGTCGGCTTCGCCCTTCTGGCGATGCTCACCGGCGCCTCGTTCGCCGCGGTGAACCAGGGGCTGGTCGCCCTACTCGGAGGGATCGGCCGCTTCCTCGCGATGGTCGCGGCGGTGATCGCGCTCGGCGCGGGCATCATCTCGACGGTCCCCGGGCTGTTCGACGACGTGCTCGGGTTCCTGCCGCTCTCGGCGGCGCAGAACGCGCTGTCCGGAGTGGTCGAGGGCACCGACGGCACGGCCGGCGCCGTCGTCGGCCTGGTGATCTGGCTGCTGTTCGGCCTGCTGCTCACCGTCGCCGCGATCGCCCGCCGCCGGGTCGTCTCGGTCCGCGCCCTGCACCGCACCGCGGAGGCGTAGGCCGCGCCTCGCGCCACTCCACCCCCGAACCGGGGACGGGTGGCGCGAGGATCGCGCCACCGCCGCGCCTCTCCGGGCGACCGGTCCCGGCCGGGGCTAGCCTGACGCGATGGAGTCGGAACCGATGGCGATCCGGACGCGACGGGTGTACGGCCCATCGGTCCTGCGGCGCCTCCGCGCCCTCCTCCTGCGGCTCCTCGGCGCCGGCCTCGCGGCCGTGCTCATCCCGTTCGCCGTCCTCGCGGACCGCCGCGGGGTCCTCGACGAGTCGGTGCTCGCGCTCGGCCTCCTCGCCCTCACCGTCGTCATCGGACTGGCCTCGGCGGTCTCGCTCTTCGTCGTCTCCCCCACCCGCGTGATGACGACCGAGACGCAGGTCGTGCTGATGCGCGGCCGCCGCCGCCGCGAGCAGTGGCCCCGCCGGTCGGTCCGCTTCCTCGAGTCCGCCGACGGCGACGGCTTCGTCGCCTGGTGCCGCGGCGACGGAGTCGAGGTGCGCTGCGGCCACTTCCGCCCGGAGGACCTCGCCGCCCTGCTCGCCGACCTCGGCGCCGCCGCCCGCGTCCGCGACGCCCTGCCGCCCGCTCTGGCCGGGCCCGCCTCGGCCGTCCGCTTCCGGCCGCACCGCGCTCCGCTCCAGCGCCGGGCGGTCGCCCTGGTCGTCGTCGCCACGGAGGCGTTCGCCGCCGGCGTCCTGGCCGTCGCCCTCGCGGGATCCCCGTCGGGCGACCGCGCGCAGATCGCGCTGGGGGCGGTCGTCGTGGCGCTCTCCCTCCCGCTCGGGCTGGTCGCCGCGCGGCTGGCGCTGCGGCCCGGACTGCCGGGCTCGATCGTGGTGTCGGAGTCGGCCATCCAGATCGACGGGCTGATCTTCCCGCTCGAGGCCCTGCGCTCGGTCGTCGCCTCGAGCCCGACGGGGAGCCGGAGCCTCCGCCTGACCCTCACCGAGACGAACGGCCGCATCACGGAGGTCCCCCTCGGGCTGCGGGTGCCGACGCTGCGGCGCGACCAGCTCTTCCCCGACTACCCGCTGCTGCTCGGCGTGCTGCGCGAGCGCACGGCGGGGCTGCTGCGGATCGAGGGCTGAGCCTCAGTCCTCGGCGCCGTCGGCGATGCGCTGGTGGTGGTGGATCACCTCGGCGACGATGAACCCGAGGAACTTCTCGGCGAATGCCGGGTCGAGGTGCGACTCCTCGGCGAGCGCCCGCAGCCGCGCGATCTGGCGGGCCTCGCGCTCGAGGTCCGCGGCGGGCAGCCCGTGCGCGGCCTTCAGCCGGCCGACCTTCTGCGTGAACTTGAAGCGCTCGGCGAGCAGGTGGATCAGCGCCGCGTCGATGTTGTCGATGCTCTGACGGATCTGCACGAGCTCGGCCCGCGCCAGGGACTCCTCGTGCGACAGCTCCTCGGTCATGCCCCGACCCTAACGGACCGCCCCCGGACACGACGACGGCCCCTGCCCGGAGTCCGGGAGGGGCCGTCGAGAGGGCCCGGTCAGTCGACCAGGTTGATCTGCACGGGGATGTTGCCGCGGGTGGCGTTGGAGTACGGGCAGAGCTGATGCGCCGCGTCGGCGACCTTCTGCGCGTCCTCGGAGCTCGCCTTCGGCACGTAGACGTCGAGCTCGACCGAGAGGCCGAAGCCGTCGGAGTCGTTCTTCCCGATCGAGACGCTGGCCGAGACGGCCGCGTCGGTCGTGTCGATCTTCAGCTGGCGACCGGCTCCGTGCAGGGCGCTGAGGAAGCAGGCGGAGTAGCCGGCCGCGAACAGCTGCTCGGGGTTGGTCCCCTCGCCGGAGCCGCCGAGCTCCTGCGGGGCGCGGGTGTCGAGGTCGAGACGGTCGTCCTCGGTGCGGACGTGGCCGTCGCGTCCTCCACCGGAGGCGTGGGCGATGGCGGTGTAGAGAGCATCCATCCCCCCATCCCACCACTCGGCCGCCGTGAGTCGGGTGAACGCGGGATGCACGTCCGTGCGTTCTCCCGGGAATCCCCCTCGGGAACGCTCCGGGGAGCGTCAAGCCCCTCCCCCTCAGCGCCCTCCGGGTGTGCGGTGGAGGGACACCGACCCCGACCGGCGCGAGCCGGAGAACGGACACGAGCATGCGAGCACTCACCTGGCAGGGCATCGAGAAGGTCTCGGTCGAGACCGTCCCCGACCCCCGCATCCAGCAGCCGACCGACGCGATCGTCCGGATCACCTCGACCGCGATCTGCGGCTCCGACCTGCACCTCTACCGCCTCCTCGGGCCCTACATCGACCGCGGGGACGTGCTCGGCCACGAGCCGATGGGCGTCGTCGAGGAGGTGGGCTCCGGAGTCACCACCCTGAAGCCCGGCGACCGGGTCGTCGTGCCCTTCAACATCGCCTGCGGCGAGTGCTTCATGTGCCGCCGAGGGCTGCAGTCGCAGTGCGAGACGACGCAGATCACCGAGTACGGCTCGGGAGCGGCGCTCTTCGGCTACACGAAGATGTACGGCCAGGTCCCCGGCGGGCAGGCCGAGCTGCTCCGCGTGCCGCTGGCCGACTACAACACGATCGTCGTCGGCACGGACCTGCCGGACGAGCGCTACCTCTTCCTCAGCGACATCGTGCCCACCGCGTGGCAGGGCGTGGAGTACGCGCAGGTGCCCGACGGCGGGACCCTGGTCGTCTTCGGACTCGGCCCTGTCGGTCAGTTCGCGGCGCGGATCGGCGCCCACCGCGGCTACCGCGTCCTCGCCGTGGAGCCCGTCGCCGAGCGGCGCGCGATGGCCGAGCGGTACGGCGTGGAGACGTTCGACCTGTCCGACGACATCGCCGCGCAGCTGCGCGACCTCACGGACGGGCGCGGCCCCGACTCCGTCGTCGACGCGGTCGGCATGGAGGCGCACGGCTCGCCTGTCGGCTCGTTCGCGCAGTCGATGGCGGGGCTCCTGCCCGACCCGATCGCCCGCAAGGCGATGGACACGGTCGGCGTCGACCGCCTCGCCGCAGTGCACGCCTCCCTCGACCTGGTGCGCCGGGGCGGCACCGTGTCGCTGAGCGGGGTCTACGGCGGAGAGGCCGACCCGATGCCGCTGAAGTCGATGTTCGACAAGCAGGTGACGGTGCGGATGGGCCAGTGCAACGTGAAGCGCTGGATCGACGACCTGCTGCCGCTGGTGGAGGACTCCTCCGATCCGCTCGGCGTGATGGACCTCGTGACCCACCGGGCGCCGCTCGAGGACGCTCCGGCCCTCTACGAGACCTTCCAGAAGAAGGAGGACGGCTGCATCAAGGTCGTCCTGCACCCCTAGCCGGGGAACAGCGAAGGCGGCGCCCCCCGAGGGGAGCGCCGCCTTCGCGGTACTGCCGAGACCTACTTGAAGACGTCCTTGACGTCCTCGCCGGCCTTCTTGGCCGAGGCCGCGGCCTGGTCCTTCTGGCCTTCGGCCTTCAGGCTGTCGTCGTTCTTGTGGTCGCCCAGGGCTTCCTTCGCCTTGCCGGCGATGTCCTGAGCGGCGTTCTTGATCTTGTCATCGAGCCCCATGGTGGTGCCTCCTTCGCTGATCGTTGGCACGACCGTAGGACCGGGAACTGCCCGCTTCCTGGGAGCGGGAAGGGGCTTGCCCGGGCGCCCGCTGGACTGCGATGATTCGCGACCTCGACCGGTGCCGGCCGGTCGAGGGCGCGGGATCAGGTCGCCGGGGTGGCGGACTCGGACGGAGCGGACTGCGAGGGCGCGTTCGTGGGCGTCTGCGACGATCCGTCGTCGGCGCTGGTGGGCACCGCGCTCCCCGACTGGTACGGCGTCTGGGCGTCGCCGGTGCAGCCGGCCAGCAGGCCGATCGTCAGGGCGGAGGCGCCGAGCGCCCCGAGGACCCGTGCGGCGCTCACTTGCCCGTCACCGCGTCCTTGACGGCCCCCACTGCCTTCTCGACGATGTTCGGCTTCGGGTCGGTGCCGTAGAGGCGCTCGTCCGGCTGGGTGGGCGGGGGCATCGGGACGTTGCCGCCGGGCTCCGCGACGCGGTAGCTGAACTCTCCCTTGCCGTCCGGGGTCGGGCCCGAGGCCCAGCTGCCCTCGGAGGCCGCTGCTCCGTCCGAGAAGTTGATGTACCCGTACGACACGGAGCGCTCCTCCTTCGAGATCGGGAAGTTCGAGGGCACGGGCAGGTCCTCCCGGCCCTCCGCGCGCAGCTCGGCGGCTGCCGCGATCCACTGGTTCTGGTGCATGGTGTCGCGGGCCAGGAGGAACGACAGGAGGTCGCGCACGCCGTGGTCGTCGGTCATGTGGTAGAGCCGGGCGACCTGGAGCCGGCCCTGCATCTCCGCGTTCGCATTGGCGGTGAAGTCGGCCAGCAGGTTGCCGCTGGCGGTGATGTAGGAGCCCTGCCACGGGTTGCCCATGCTGTCGTCGGGGCGCGCGCCGGCGCCGGCCACGATGGCGTGCTGCACGTCGGAGCCGCCGATGACCGCCGCGAGCACGGGGTCCTTCTTCATCGCGTCCTCGGACTGCTCGACCGGGGCCTTCTCGAGCAGCTGGGCGATCATCACGGCGATCATCTCGACGTGGCCGAACTCCTCGGCGCCGATGCCGAAGAGCAGGTCCCGGTACTTGCCCGGGTCGTGGGCGTTCCAGGCCTGGAAGCCGTACTGCATCGCCACGGTGATCTCGCCGTACTGGCCGCCGAGCACCTCCTGGAAGCGGCGGGCGAAGACCGCGTCGGGCTTCGAGGGCGTGGACGTGAATTGGAGTTCCTGACGGTGGAAGAACATGACTGGTTGCCTTTGCGGGGTAGCCGGGCGGATCCGGGTGCGGACGTCCGATGTCTGTCCTCTCGACGGTAGGGAGCCCTGTTCGCGGGTCAGAAGGGGCTTGACGCGGTGGCGGAGCAGTCGATCCACGGGCTCTCGGGCCCCGCCCTCGTGGGCGCGGGATGGTAGCCCCATCGGGGGGTCAGCCGCTATGCCCTTCCCGGTACTCGAGGGCCCGAACAGACTGGCGACGCCGGCACGCATTCATTCCCCACTCGATCCTGGAAGGGACAGACGATGTCGAACATCGATCCCGCTTCACCTCCGTTCGGAGACGGCGCCGCGAACTTCGGCGCGACCGAGACCCCCATCGACAGCGGGGCGCACGTCGCCTCCACGGACACCTCCTCCGGCTCCTCCTCGGGCAGCACGGCCGACTCCGCGAAGGAGAAGGCGAGCGCCGCCGCGGGCACCGCCAAGGACCAGGCCGGCGCCGTCGCCGGCGACGCCAAGCAGGCCGCGAGCGAAGTGCTCTCGACCGGCAAGGACGAGGCCGCCAACGTGGTCCAGGAGGCCAAGGTCCAGGTCAAGGACCTCTACGACCAGAGCCGCACCCAGCTCACCGAGCAGGCCCACGCCCAGAAGGAGAACGCCGCCAAGGGCGCCCGCGCCTTCAGCGACGACCTGACCGCGCTGGCCAACGGCGAGGGCGGCAGCGACAACGCCGCCGCGAAGCTCGTCTCCCAGGCGGCCACCCGCGTGCAGGGTGTGGCCTCGTGGCTCGAGAACCGCGACCCGTCCGAGCTCCTCGACGACGTCCGCGCGTTCGCCCGCCGCCGCCCGGGTGCCTTCATCCTCATCGCCGCGGCGACGGGACTCGTCGGCGGGCGCCTCATCCGCGCCCTGACCGCCGAGGCGAAGGACGAGAAGGAGGCGACGAGCACCCGCACCGACGGGCCCGAGTTCGACGCCCCCGCCTCGACCACCGCGTACTCCGACGCCTCCGCATACGACGCGCCCGTCGCGTCCGCCTACGGCACCGTCGGCTCGAGCTCCCTCGAGCGCGACTACGCGCCGACCGAGCCCGTCGCCGACCCGCTCGACGGCGGCTTCCCGAACGGCGGCCGGCTGTGACCGACCCGACGGGCGTCCACCGCTCGACGGAGACGCCCGACCAGCGGGCCGGGTCGACGTCGCTGGGCGATCTGCTCGGCGAGGTCTCGCGCGACCTCTCCACGCTGATCCGCCAGGAGATGGCCCTCGCCAAGGCCGAGCTCAAGGAGTCCGCCGGCAAGGCGGGCAAGGGAGCGGGCCTCCTCGGCGGGGCGGGCTACGCCGCGCTGATGGCCGTGCTCTTCCTCTCGATCGCCCTCTGGTGGGGCCTGGGCACTCTGATCGGCAACGGCTGGTCCGGAGTGGTCGTGGCCGTCATCTGGGCGATCGTGGCCGCGATCCTCTACGCGGTGGGCCGCAAGAGCCTGAAGCAGGTCGACGGCGCTCCCGAGACGGTCGACTCCCTCAAGAAGATTCCCGACACCCTCAAGCCGAACGGGGCAGGACGATGACGTACGACGCAGGACAGAACAAGACACCCGAGGAGATCCGGGCGGACATCGAGCGCACGCGCCTCGAGCTGGGCGGGGACGTCGACGCGCTGGCCGAGAAGGTCAGCCCGTCCGCCATCGCGCAGCGTCAGACCGACAAGGTCAAGTCGGCCGTGGGCTCCGTCCGCGACCGGGTGATGGGCTCGGCGCACGACGCCTCCGACTCGCTCTCGAGCGGTGCGGGCTCGGCGAAGGCCAAGGCCGAGGGCAACCCGTTCGCCGTGGGGCTCATCGCCCTCGGCGCCGGACTCCTCGTCGCCTCGCTCATCCCCGCCTCCAGCAAGGAGAAGGAGGCGGCGAGCCGCGTCAAGGAGCAGGCCCAGCCGGTCGTCGACAAGGTGACCGACGCGGCCAAGGAGGCGGCGAGCGAGCTCCGCGAGCCCGCGCAGCAGGCCTTCGCCTCCGTCAAGGAGACCGCGACCGACGCCGCGCAGAACGTCAAGGAGGCGGGCACCTCCGCCACCGACGACGTGAAGGACTCGGCCCGCGAGGCCAAGCACGCCGTCCAGGAGGACGTGCAGCACTGATCCGTCGGCGCTGACAGGGCGGTGGGCCTCCGGGCCCGCCGCCCTTCGTCGTGCCGCCGGGAATACACCGCCGCCCGCGCTCCTTGCCCTCCGTATGCGATCGATCGTCTACTCCCGCACCGGTGACTCCTCCGTCCTCTCCCTCGTCGACCGGGAGGAGCAGGCGCCGGGCGCCGGCGAGGTCCGCGTCCGCGTCCTGGCGTCGGGCGTGAATCCGACCGACTGGAAGGCGCGCGCAGACGGCGACCTCGCGTTCGACGAGGTCGTGCCGAACCAGGACGGCGCCGGTGTCGTCGAGGCGGTCGGCGAGGGCGTCGAGGGCCTGGCCGTCGGCGACCGGGTCTGGATGTACCTCTCCGCGCACCGCCGCCCCACCGGCACCGCGCAGGAGTCGGCGGTGCTCGCCGCCGAGCACGTCGTGCGCCTGCCCGAGGGCGTCGGCACCGACGTCGCCGCGAGCCTCGGCGTCCCCGCGATGACCGCCCACCGCGCCCTCACCGTGCACGAGCACGGCCCCTCCCGCCTCGCCCCCGGCGCCCTCGCCGGCCGCACCGTCCTGGTCCAGGGCGGCGCCGGAGCCGTCGGGCACGCCGCGATCCAGCTCGCGGTCTGGGCCGGGGCGACCGTCATCGCGACGGTGAGCAGCGACTCCAAGGAGCGGCTCGCCCGTGCGGCCGGTGCGCAGCACGTGCTGCAGTACCCGGACGACGCCCTCGCCGACCGGATCCGCGAGCTCGCCCCCGAGGGCGTCCAGCACGTGGTCGAGGTCGCACCGGCTCAGAACGCCGCGCTCGACGTCGAGGTGCTCGCCAACCACGGCAGCATCGGGTACTACGCGAACAACAACGGCGACGAGTTCACCGTGCCGATCGTCGCGAGCTTCGCGAAGAACGCCCGCTGGCAGGGCCTGCTGCTCTACACCGAGGGCGAGGAGGCGCTGCAGGCCGCGGCCGAGGACATCACCGCGGCGCTCGCCGACGGCGCGCTCCCGGTGGGCGAGGAGGCGGGCCTCCCGCTGACCTGGTTCCCGCTCGAGGAGACCGCGGCCGCCCACGACGCGGTCGAGCAGGGCGCGACGGGCAAGGTGCTCATCCGCGTCGCCGACTGACCGGGAGGGCTCGCCTCCGATCGACGACCGGCCGGATCATCCCCGGAGCGGGGGCGAGCCCGGGACGGTCGAGCGGTCGGCCAGGCCGGCCACGAGCTCGGCGAGCGCCTCCTCCGCCGTGCGGGTCGGCGCCCAGCCGAGCTCGGCGCGGGCGCGCTCGGTCGACATCACCGGGACGTTGCCCGCGATGTCGAGCCAGCCCGCGTCGGTGCGCTGCAGGCGCAGGTGCCAGGTCGCGGTGACGACGGAGCGGAGCAGCCCGAACGGCACCGTGACCAGGCGGGCGCCGAAGGCGTGCGCCAGCCGCTCCGGAGTGAGGACCGGCTCGGCCGCGATGTTGAAGGCCCCGCCGGCGCGCCGGTCGAGCGCGCGCCAGAAGGCGTCGGCCACGTCGTCGGCGTGCACGCCCTGGAAGACGATGCTCCGCGGCAGCGGCAGGACCGGGATCCGGACCGCCTTCAGCCACCGCGTCGGGTAGTGGGGACCGGCGAAGAGCCCGGCGATCTCCGTCGCGGCTCCGCGCTGGAAGACGAGCCCCGGGCGCAGGCGTGTGACGACGATCTCGGGGTGCCGCTCCTCGAAGGCGTCGAGCTGCCGCTCGTTCGCGGCCTTGTGGCGGCTGTAGGTCGAGGTGTGCAGGCCGCCCGTGGGCCAGTCCTCGGTCACCCGGATCGACTTCGGCGCCGCGCTGTAGGCACCCACGGACGAGGCGACGGCGACCTGGCCGACTCCCGCGGCGGCGACCGCCTCGAGCACGGCCGCGGTGCCTCCGACGTCGACCAGCCGCTGGAACGGCTCGTCGTGGCTGGGCTGCAGCGCCCAGGCGAGGTGCACGACGGCGTCGACGCCGGCGAAGGCCTCGCGGAGCCGCCGCGGGGCGACGCTCGACGCGAGGTCGATCTCGACCCAGCGCACGTCGCGGTACTCCTCCGAGCGGAGCCGAGGTGCCCGGCGGGCGATGCCCACGATCTCCTCCACCCCGGCTTCGCCGTGCAGGCGCCGCAGCAGCGCCGTCCCCAGGTTGCCGGTCGCCCCGACGATCGCGATCCGCATGGCGTCATCCCTCCGGGAGCGGCGTACGCCGACCCCCTCCTCCGAGGCTAGGCAGGGGCGCCGCCGCGGAGGAGCCGCTTGACAGCGGGGACGACGGGACGCTCGGCGGGGACCGCCGGCGGCCGGCGGAGTGAACGCTCCTCCCCAGGGCGGATGCGGCCTAGACCACGGCGGGAGCGGGCGCATCCCCCCGCGCGGCCGGCCGCCGATCCCTAGCCTGGGACGATGCTGCCGACACCGCCCCGCCGCGTCCTCCCCGTGCGACACGAGGTCGAGGGCGTCACGCTGCGGACGGTCGACACCGGTCCGGCCGGAGCGGGCGCGGTGTTCGTCCTGATCCACGGGATCGGGATGTCGCACCACACCTTCTCGCCGCTCGCCGCCCGCCTGAAGCGGCACGGCCGGGTGATCGGCGTCGACCTCGCCGGCTTCGGCGCGAATGCGCGCCCGCGGCGGAGGGTCGGCCTCGAGGACCACGCGCGGCAGGTCGAGCAGGTCCTCCGCGGACTGGGCGTCTCGCGCGCGGTCGTCGTCGGGCACTCGATGGGGTCGCAGGTGGCGGTCGAGCTGGGGCTGCGCGCGCCCGGCCTCGTCGACGGCGCGGTGCTCATCGGGCCGGTGGTGGATCCGCAGCGGCCCGGAGCGGTCCGCCAGGGGCTCGCGCTGCTGCGGGACTGCCTCGGCGAGCCGGTGGGCGTCGACGCGATCCTGCTGGCCGACTACCTGCGCGGCGGCCTGCGCTGGTACCTGCGCCAGCTGCCCGAGATGCTGCGGCATCCGGTCCAGGAGCGCGTCGCCCGGCTGGAGGTGCCGGTCCTCGTCGCCCGCGGCCGCGACGATCCGATCGCCACCCGTGACTGGTGCGAGCGGCTCACGGCCCACGCGCGCGAGGGGCGGCTCGTCGAGTTCGCCGGCTCGCGCCACGTCGTCCCCCGCACCGAGCCCGGAGCGCTCGCCCGCGAGATCCTCCGCTTCGCCGCCGCGCTCGGCGAGAGGCCCGCCGCCCCGCTCCCCCTCCGGTCGGAGCCGGCCGCATGAGCCGGCTCCGGCGCCTGGTCCGCGACGCCGTCTGGTGGATCCGCGACTACGCCTACGCCGTCGCCTGGCAGGTGCGCGGCGTCCTCTCGCGCCGTGCCCCGGACGACTACCTCGACGGCGACCGGCGGCCCGTCGTGGTCCTGCCGGGGATCTGGGAGACCTGGTCCTTCCTCCGCCCGATCATCGATCCGCTGCACGAGCGCGGGCACCCTCTCCACGTGCTGACGAGCCTCGGCCGCAACGGCCGCCCGGTCGCCCGGACCGCGGAGGACGTGGCCGCCTACCTCGCCGAGCACGGGCTCCACGACGTGGTGATCGTCGCCCACAGCAAGGGCGGGCTGATCGGCAAGTACGTGATGACCGAGCTCGACCCGGACGGCCGGGTCGACCGGATGGTCGCCGTGGCGACTCCGTTCGGCGGCTCCCGCTACGCGCCCTACCTGGTCCTCCGGAGCCTGCGCGCCTTCTCTCCGCGCGACGCCACGACCCTGCTGCTGTCGAGCCGCCCCGGAGCGAACGCGCGGATCACGTCCGTGTTCGGCCTCTTCGACCCGCACATCCCGGAGGGCAGCATGCTCGAGGGCGCGGTCAACGTCCGGATCGAGACCGGCGGGCACTTCCGCATCCTGAGCGACCCCGAGACGCTCACCGCGGTCGTCACGGCGGTCTCTGCGGAGGAGCGCGCCGACGGAGAGGCGCCCTGACGGCGGCGGAACCCCTGACGCCTCCGTAGCAACCCGCGTCGCCGCGGCGGAACCCCCTGGCGCCTCCGGCCCGCGAGGCGGAGCGTGGAGCCATGCCCGCCTCCTCCACCGGCCCGACCGAGCTCCTCCTCGTCCGTCACGGCGAGAGCCTCGCCAACATCGCGGCGAGCGCCGCCGAGGCCTCGGGGGCGCACGAGATCGCCGTCGACCGCCGCGACCCCGACGTCGAGCTCTCCCCCGCCGGCGAGGACCAGGCGCGCGCGCTCGGCCGCTGGCTGGCCGAGGAGGCGCGACCCGCCTCCGCCTGGACGTCGCCCTACCGCCGCGCCTCCGCGACCGCCCGCCTCGCCCTCGGCGAGGCCGGCATCGACCTGCGGCTGCGCCCCGACGAGCGCCTGCGCGACCGCGACCTCGGCGTCACCGACCGCCTCACCTCCGCCGGCGTGCGGGCCCGGATGCCCGAGGAGGCGGCGCGGCGCGAGTGGCTCGGCAAGTTCTACTACCGGCCGCCGGGAGGCGAGGCCTGGACGGACCTCGCGCTCCGCGTCCGCGCCTTCGTCGACCACCTCGCCGTCGCCGCGCCTCCCGGGCCGGCGATCCTCTTCTGCCACGACGCGGTCGTCCTCGTCCTCCGCTACGTCCTCGAGGGCCTCTCCGAGCACGAGCTGCTCGACATCGGCGCCTCGACGCCCGTCGCCAACGGCTCCGTCACCCGTCTCGTCCGCGACGGCGTCGCGTGGCGCCTCGAGCTCTTCAACCGCACGTCCCACCTCGAGCGCTCCGGCGCACCCGTCACCCGGCACGACGACCGCGCGGCCGGAGAAGGAGACCCTCATGAGTGACCTCGTCTCCCGCGCCCTGCTCGAGCAGCGCTGGCCCCTCCCGGAGCCCGGAGGCTCGAAGCACTCCCGCGGCGACGTGGTCGTCGTCGGCGGCGCCCGCAAGACGCCCGGCGCCGCGATCCTCGCGGGGATCGCCGCGCTGCGGACCGGCGCGGGGCGCATCACGCTCTGCGTCGCCGAGTCGGTCGCGTCGGCCACCGCGGTCGCGCTGCCCGAGTGCGGAGTGGTCCCGCTCGCGGAGACGCGCACCGGCTCCGTCTCGGGCCGCGGGCTCGACGTCCTGGCCGGTGAGCTCTCCTCCGCCGACGTCGCCCTGATCGGACCCGGCCTGGACGACCCGCGCGCGACCGCCGCGAACCTCCGTGCCCTCGCTCCGCTCCTCGACGATGTGCCGGCCGTGCACCTCGACGCCTTCCCGCTCGGAGTCCTGCCCGGGCAGCGCCGTCTCGCGTGGAGGCTCGCGGGCCGGCTCCTGCTGACCCCGAACCCGGAGGAGGCGTCCCGGCTCCTCGGCGAGGAGGTCGACGACGTCGAGCGGGCCGCCCTCGCGGTCGCCGAGCGCTACGGCGCGGTGGTGAGCCTGTTCAACATGATCGCCTCGCCCGACGGCGACGCGGTGCGGATCGAGGGCGAGCACCCCGGCCTGGCCACCGCGGGCAGCGGCGACGTGCTCGCCGGAGCGACGGCGGGCCTGCGCGGGCGCGGCGTCGATCCGATGGGCGCGGCCGCGTGGGGCGCGTTCCTGCACACGGAGGCGGACACGCGCCTCTCCGCGCGCATCGGCCCGGCCGGGTACCTCGCGAGCGAGATCCCGGGGGAGTTCCCGCGCGTGCTGGCGGGCTGAGCGGCGCGGGTGCGCTGAGGACGGCAGTCGTTCCGAGGCGGGCCGGCGGTGCGAGCGCCCCGGCCCGGGCCGGCGGCGTGAGCGGCGGCGATCACCGTGACCGCGGCGTCGACCTCAGTGCGCGACGTCGGCGACCGAGAACGCCACGCCCGGCGTGATCAGGATCGAGGTCTCGCGGGGCTCGCCCTCGCCCTGGTTCACCGTGATCCAGCGCGACGCGGAGCCGTCCAGGGCGCGGTCGATGCTCTCGCGCACCTCCGCGGCCGACGTCTCGCTCAGGCTGAACGGCGCTCCGCCGTAGATGATCTCGACGCGCTTCACAGCATGCTCTCCTCGCTCTGACGGGCGGTCCCGTGGGGCTCCTCGCTGATCCGCAGCCCGTGCGCCGTGTGCGAGTCGGCGAGCAGCTGGCGGATCCAGTCCGGGTTGATGTTCGGGGCACGGCCGCCGTGGTACTTGAAGCGCAGCGGGATGGCGGGGTGCAGCCAGATCGAGGTGCGTCCGTCGCCGACCGCTTGCGAGTCCTTCCACGAGAAGTAGAAGGACTCGTTGCGCGCGAGCTTCGAGCCGATCACGATCTGCAGGTGCGCCAGCAGACGGTCGTCGAAGTCGGCCTCGAGGGTCGAGTCGTAGATCAGTCGCCCCATCAGGCGGTTCTCCGTTCGGGAAGTCGCCCGTCCGCGAAGGATCGGGCGGAGTCGTGAGTGTCGATCCTACCGGCGCCCCGGACGCTCACCAGGAGTCGTCCTCGCCGTGGAAGTGCGGGATCTCGGTGTCGACGGCGGAGAGGGGCCCGGCGCCGCCGTCCTCCTCGGCCACGGGGTGCGAGACGCCCAGGCGGGCCGTCTCGCGGGTGAAGCGCTCGACGAGCTCCTCGTCGAGCAGCTCCTCGGCTCCGTCGTCCTCGGACTCCGAGAACAGCTGGCTCGCCGGTCCGATCAGCAGCGCCGCCCGTCCGGGCCGGCCGGACTCCTGGCGGATCGGGATGTCGACCGTGATCGACCCCTTGGTGAGCGCCAGCGCCTCCGCGTAGGCCAGCAGCGACCGCGCGATGGCGGTACCCGTCAGCACGGAGCTGCCGGCGTAGTGGATGCGTTCCATGCCTTCTTCCTACTCCTCGGGCGGCCGCCCGGTCAGCGGTTGCGCGGTCGAGGGAGGGAGCGCTAGCGCCGCGTCGATCCGGCGGTCGAGCGCGTCGCGGACGGCCGGCCACTCGGCCGCGAGGATCGAGTGGACGGCCGTGTCGCGCCACGAGCCGTCGGCCCGGCGCTGGTCGTGGCGGAGCACCCCCTCGAACACGGCGCCGAGGCGGAGGATCGCGGCCCGCGAGCGCGCGTTCACCGCATCCGCCTGGAGCTTCACCCGCTCGTAGCCGCTGTCGAAGGCGAGTCCGAGCACCAGCCGCTTCGCCTCCGGGTTCACGACGGTGCCCCACGTCTCGGGCGCGTAGGCCGTCCAGCCGAGGTGGGCCGCCTCGCGCGTCTCGTCGAAGTCGGCCAGCGAGGTCGTGCCGACGACGCGTCCCTCCTGCAGCACGGCGAACGGCAGGCCTGTGCCCCAGGGGTAGTAGCGGTCGACGAAGGCGCGGAACTCCTCCGGGGTGCCGGGGAGGCCGGACGGTCCTCCTCCGTAGCCGCCGGCGAACACCTCCGGACGTCCGATCGCCCGCCCGAGCGGCTCGACGTGCTCGACGGCGAGCGGCTCGAGGACGATCGAGCGGCCGACGAGCGTGACGGGACCGGGGCGGCGGGGGCTGCTCATGCGATCAGTGTGGGGCACCGTGCCAGCATGGCTCCATGAGCACCGCCGCGCTGTTCGAGTCCGCCGCCGCCGCCCTCGTCGGCCTGCTCGCGCAGGTGCGGGAGGACCAGTGGGAGCAGCCGGGGCTCGGTGTCTGGGACGTCCGCGGCCTCGCGGGACACGCCTCGCGGGCGGTGCTGACCGTCGAGGCGTACCTCCTCGCTCCGGAGCCGCCCGAGCCGACCATCGAGGACGCGCTCGACTACTACGCCGCGCTGGCCGGGAATGTCGCCGACCCCGCGGCGGTGGCGCGGCGCGGGGTCGAGGCGGGGCTGCTGCTCGGCGACAGGCCGGCTCAGGCGCTGGCGGAGGCGGCGGGCCGCGCGGTCGAGCTGGTCGCCGCCCAGCGTCCCGGCTGCCTCGTCGCCGTGGGCGGCCACGCGATCGAGCTGGACGAGTACCTCCGGACCCGGCTGCTCGAGCTGGTCGTGCACACGCTCGACCTCTCGCGGGCCACCGGGATCCCGCACGTGCTGCCCGCCGAGGCCGTCGAGGCGTGCTGCGCGCTGACCGGCGGGCTGGCCGCTCGAGCCGGACGCGGCGAGGAGCTCCTGCTCGCGCTGAGCGGGCGGGAGCCCCTCGCCGCGGGGTTCTCGGTGGTGTGAGGGCGCCGGCCCTCCGGCTGCGGGTTCTGCGCGGCGCCGGCCCTCGGGGCACCGGGTCCTCCGTGGTGAGGGCGCCGATCCTCCGGCCGCGGGTTCTACGTGGTGCCGGTCCTCAGGCCACGGCGAGAGCGGCGACCGGCGACACCTTCGTGGCGCGGCGGGCGGGCAGCACGGCCGAGACGACCGTGATCACGACGCCCACCACGAGCACCGCCACCAGGATCGGCACCGGGACGGTCGGCGGGATCAGTCCGATGCCCGGCAGCGAGCCGAACACCGAGATCGCGCCGCACCAGCCGTAGACGATCCCGAGCACGATGCCGAGCACCGCGGCAGCGATGATCATCTGCGCCGCCTCGAGCACCACCATCGACCGCACCTGCGAGCCGGTGAAGCCGAGCGCGCGGAGCAGGCCCAGCTCGCGCCGGCGCTGCAGCACGCTGAGCGACAGCGTGTTGACCATCCCGACGGCGGCCAGGACGACCGAGAAGCCGAGCAGGACGCTCATCACCGCGGTGCTCACCTGGATGAACTGCTCGAACGCCGCGATCACCTCGGGATTCGTCTCACCCGAGCGCTCCATGATCGTGCCGAAGGTGGCGGCGGCGACCGCGAACATCGTGACCAGCGACACTCCGATGACCAGTCCGATGACGGCGCGGGCGCTGCGCGCCGGATTGCGGACGGCGTTGGCGGACGCCAGGCGGGCGACGGGGCCCCGGCCGAAGGCGCGGCCCACGAGGGCCGTGAGCGGAGGGAGCAGGACGGGCGCTCCGAGGATCACGCCGGTGAAGGACGCCATGCCTCCGACGAGCCCGAGCAGGACGCCGCCGGGGTTGGCCAGCCCGAACACCACGCCGCCGGCGAGCAGCAGCGCGCCGACCACGACGAAGACGATCGCCGTGACGTTGCGGGCGGTGCGGCCGCGCAGCTCCTCGTAGCGGGGCTCGGCGGACGATCCGGCGGCCTGCGACGGCGCGACCGCGAGCACGCGGCGCGATCCGGACCACGAGGCGATGACCGTCGAGGCGACCACGGCGATCAGCGGCAGCACGAGGCCGGGCGAGACGAGCGGGTAGTCGAAGCGGGGCAGGGTGGCGCTCCGGATGGCGAGCTCCGCGGCGAGCGCCACGAGAGCGACGCCGGCGACCAGGCCGATCGCCGCTCCGAGGAGCCCCTGCAGGAGGCCCGTGCGGACGATCCCGCTGCGCAGCGACCGGCCGGAGGCGCCGAGCAGGCGCAGCAGGGCGATCTCGCGGGTGCGCCCGGCGATGACGGTCGAGACCGCGTTGGCCGTGACGATCCCGCCCACGAACACCGCGATGCCGAAGAAGACGGCGCCGACCATCCCGAGCATGAGGGCGACCTGGCCGATGCCGTCGATCCCCGCTGCCGCGAAGGCCGCGACCATGTCGGCGATGACCTGCACCAGCACGGCGCCGAACGCCGCGGCGAGCGCGGCGACGGTGACGATGGCGCCCCCGCCCTGGCTCGAGCCCGTGCGCACGCCGCTCACGCCGCGCCCTCCATCGTGAGCATCGCGCGCGAGATCTCCTCGGCGCTCATCCCGCGGCGGTCGTCGACGACGGCCCCGTCGCGGAGGAAGACGATGCGGTCGGCATAGGCCGCCGCGATCGGGTCGTGAGTGACCATCGCGATCGACTGGCCGTACTCGCGGGTGGAGGCCCGGAGCAGGCTGAGGACCTCGCGGCCGGTGCGGGAGTCCAGGTTGCCGGTGGGCTCGTCGGCGAAGATCAGCTGCGGCCGGGTGGCGAGGGCGCGGGCGATCGCCACGCGCTGCTGCTGCCCGCCCGAGAGCTCGTGGGGCCGGTGCGTGAGGCGCTCGCGGAGCCCGAGGGACTCGATCAGCCGGGCGATCCACTGCTCCTCGTCGCCGGTCACGGAGCGGCCGTCGAGCTCGAACGGGAGGCGGATGTTGCCGCGCACGTCGAGCGTGGGGACGAGGTTGAAGGCCTGGAAGACGAAGCCGACGCTGCGGCGGCGGAGCACGGTCAGCTCGGCGTCGCTCATCGAGGTGATCTCGGCGTCCCCGAGGAACACGCGGCCGGAGGAGGCGGTGTCGAGGCCGGCGAGGACGTGCATGAGCGTCGACTTGCCGGATCCGCTGGGGCCCATCACCGCGGTGAACTCGCCCCGCTCGATCGAGAGCGTGACGTCGTCGAGGGCGACGACGGGCGGCGTGCTGCCGTAGAGCTTGAGCACGCCCTCGACGCGCGCCACGACGGAGGAGGTCTGGTTCTGCATGTCCTCGACGCTACGGAGGCACCCGTGTCGCCGGCGTCGTCCGCAGTGGCTCGCGGCATCATCCCTCCGGCGGACCCGCGATGGTCCTGCGGGGTCAGCGGGGCCGGAGTCCCGCCCGGCGGAGGGCGAGGGCCGCCAGCGCGGCGGTGACGGCGGGGTCGCCGGTCCTCCAGCCCGCGGCGGCCTCCGGGTGCGCGGCGAGGATGTCGCGGGGGGACGCCTGGGTGAGCGCGCGCAGGGCCAGCAGCTCGGTTCCGCCGCCGGTCGAGCCGAGGGCGCGCAGCTCGGCGGTCCGGCGGGCGAAGCGGAGCCGGGGCCGGAGCCAGAGCACGGCCAGGAGCAGGAGCGGGAGGCCCCCGACGGCGAGCCCGGCGACCACGGCCAGGGCGCTCGCGAGCTGCTGCTGGTCGCGTCCGGCGGCGGCGAGCACGGAGCCGGCCCCGCTCGCCTCGTCGAACGGCGCGCGCACGGCGTCGCCGAGCAGGGGGATGCCGCCGAGGGTGGTCCCGGCGTCGCTCATGGTCGAGCCGAAGCCGCTGCCGGCGCTCTCGAGCCGACGGCCGATCTCGGCCAGGCCGGCGATCAGCGAGCCGACCGCGATCCCCGCGGCGATCGCTACGACGGCCACGCCGAGAGCGAGGGCGTCGGCCAGGATCTGCCGCGCGCGGACGGCCGGGAGGTCGGCGTAGATCTGCATGCGCCGATTATCCGGCGCGCTCGGCGGCGGTCGTGTCCACACCGCAGGAAGGATTCGTCGACAGGGCCCGGGATCCGCGTCTCTCCGCGAGGTCACCGATGTTCTTCCTCCGCTGTGAACACCTGGGCCGCCTCCGAGAGGGCTGCCCGGCCCGGCTCCTCGCCGCTTCTAGTCGAGCAGGTCGTGCAGCACGACGACCTGCTCGCGCTCCGGCCCGACGCCGATCGCCGAGAACCGGGCGCCGCTCATCGCCTCGAGCGCGCGCACGTAGTCCTGCGCGGTCTGCGGCAGGTCCGAGAACTCGCGGCAGCCGGAGATGTCCTCCTGCCAGCCGGGGAACTCCTCGTAGATCGGCTTCGCGTGGTGGAAGTCGCTCTGCGAGACCGGGACCTCGTCGTGGCGCACGCCGTCGACGTCGTAGGCGACGCAGACGGGGATGGTCTCGAGGCCCGAGAGCACGTCGAGCTTGGTGAGGACGAAGTCGGTGACCCCGTTGATCCGCGCCGAGTAGCGGGCGATCGGGGCGTCGTACCAGCCGCAGCGGCGCGGGCGGCCGGTCGTGGTGCCGAACTCGAAGCCCTGCCGGCGGAGGTACTCGCCCCACTCGTCGAAGAGCTCGGTCGGGAACGGGCCGGCGCCGACACGGGTCGTGTACGCCTTGATGACCGCGATGACGCGGTCGATGCGGTTCGGCGCGACTCCGGAGCCGGTGGCCGCTCCTCCCGAGGTCGCGTTGGAGGAGGTGACGAACGGGTAGGTGCCGTGGTCGACGTCGAGCATCGTGGCCTGGCCGGCCTCGAACAGCACCGTCCTGCCGGCGTCGAGCGCCTGCGAGAGGATCAGCGACGTGTCGGCGACCATCGGGCGGAGGCGCTCGGTGTACTGCAGCAGGTCCTCCAGCACCTGCTCGACCAGGATCGCGCGGCGGTTGTAGACCTTCACCAGCAGGTGGTTCTTCTGGTCGAGGGCGCCCTCGACCTTCTGGCGGAGGATGTTCTCGTCGAAGAGGTCCTGGATGCGGATGCCGACGCGGTTGATCTTGTCGGCATACGCCGGGCCGATGCCGCGGCCGGTGGTGCCGATCTGGCGCTTGCCGAGGAAGCGCTCCGTCACCTTGTCGAGGGTGCGGTGGTAGCTGGTGATGACGTGTGCGTTGGCGCTGACGAGCAGCTTCGACACGTCGACCCCGCGCGCGCTCAGCGCCTCGAGCTCGTGGAACAGCACCTCGATGTCGACGACGACGCCGTTCGCGATGACCGGGACGACGCCCGGGGTGAGGATGCCGGAGGGGAGCAGGTGCAGGGCGTACTTCTCGTCGCCCACCACGACCGTGTGCCCGGCGTTGTTGCCGCCGTTGAACTTCACGACGTAGTCGACGCGGCTGCCGAGGAGGTCGGTGGCGCGTCCCTTGCCCTCGTCGCCCCACTGGGCGCCGGTGATGACGATTGCTGGCATGGCGTGTCCTTCTCGACGGGAGGGGCGGGGGTGGGCGGGTGCGGCGCGGCAGTCGTGCCGCCTCCGCGCGACCAGCCGCTCGATTCTAGCGGAGGGGCCGGAGGACGGCTCCAGCGCGCGGGGCGGCACCGCGGACTCCCCCGGCTCCGGGCCGGCACCGCGGATCCATCGCCGAGCAATGCTCTCGATCCCGTCATGCGCAGTTCACACGCGGCGCATAGATTCGAGGACGTTCACACTCCACTCATCACGCGAACAGGACCACGATGCGCAGACTCCGCGCCGCAAGCCTCCTCGCCGTCGTCGCACTCGGAGCCGCCACCGCCGCTCCGATCGCCTCGGCCGCCCCTCTCGACGACGGCGTCGAGCTCACCCTGGTGTCGACGACCGACACGCACGGGCACGTCTACGACTGGGACTACTTCGCGAACGCGCCGTACCCGGCCGACGGTGCGCTCGGCCTCACCCGCGTCGCGACCGAGGTCGACCGCCTCCGCGCCGAGAAGGGCGAGGAGTCCGTGCTCGTCATGGACAACGGCGACGCGATCCAGGGCACGCCGCTCACCTACTACTACGGCCTCGGCGACGGCGCCGCGGGCGTCCTCTCCGGCGAGACGACGCACCCGATGGCCACCGCGTTCAACACCATCGGCTACGACGCGCAGGTCGTCGGCAACCACGAGTACAACTACGGGCTCGACATGCTCAGCGCGTACGAGGGCGACCTGAACGCCCCGCTGCTGGGCGCGAACGTCGTCGACGTCGCCACCGGCAAGCCGTACCACGACCCCTACACGCTGATCGAGCGCGAGATCGACGGGAAGACGGTCACCGTCGGCGTCCTCGGCCTCGTCACCCCCGGCGTCCGCGTCTGGGACAAGCAGTACGTCGACGGCGTCCTCGAGTTCCAGGACATGGTCGCCGCCGCGAAGCAGTGGGTCCCGATCGTGCAGGAGCAGGCGGACGTGGTCGTCGTCCTCGCGCACACCGGCCAGGGCACGGTGCCCGACGCCGAGTACGACGCCGCCGATCTCAACGAGGACGTCGTCAACAACATCGCGACGCAGGTCGCCGGCATCGACGTGGTCGTCGCCGGCCACAGCCACAAGGACCTGCCGCAGACGCTGTTCACCAACGTCGCCGGCGAGCAGGTGCTGGTCACCCAGCCCGAGTTCTGGGCGCAGGGCCTCACCGAGGTCACGCTGAACCTGGTGCCGGACGCCGCGGGCGGCCTCGAGGTCGACTGGTCGGCCGGGAACGCGCCCGTCACGCAGCCCGTCTACGCGAAGGACATCGCCGAGGAGTCGCCCGCACTGGTCGACGCCCTCGCCGAGCAGCACGCCGCCACGATCGAGTACGTGAACACCCCCGTCGCCGACTCGGTCGAGGAGCTCTCGGCCGCGACCTCGCGCTACGAGGACACCCCGATCATCGACTTCATCAACACCGTCCAGGCCGAGACCGTCGAGACGGCTCTCGAGGGCACCGAGTGGGCCGACCTGCCGGTGATCTCGCAGGCGTCGCCGTTCTCGCGCACCGCCGTCTTCCCGAAGGGGCAGGTCAGCATCCGCGACATCGCGGGCCTGTACATCTACGAGAACACCCTCCGCGGAGTGGAGCTGACCGGAGCCGAGGTGCGCGACTACCTCGAGTTCTCGGCCCGCTACTTCGTGCAGACCGCCGAGGGCGCCGTGTTCGACCCCGAGACCGGCACCAACGCGACGACCGAGGACCGCCCCGACGGCATCCCGGACTACAACTACGACGCGATCTCGGGCCTGGACTACGTGATCGACGTCTCCCAGCCCGCCGGCTCGCGGATCCGCGGTCTCGCCCACGCCGACGGCACCCCGGTCGCCGACGACGAGCGCTTCGTGATGGCGGTCAACAACTACCGCCAGAGCGGCGGAGGCGCCTACCCGGCCGTCGCGCAGGCACCGCTCGTCTACGACGAGCGTCTCGAGATCCGCCAGCTCCTCATCGACTGGTCGACCGCCCGCGGTGTGATCGACCAGGCCGACTTCTACGACCCCAACTGGTCGCTGACGACGGAGCCCGCCGCCGAGGTCCCGGTCACCCCGGCGCCGACCGAGCCCGGCACCCCGACGGAGCAGCCCACCACAGCTCCGTCGCCGCACCCCACCACCACGGCGGCCCCCGTCGCGGGAGGCTCCGGCCCGGGCTCGCTCGCGAACACCGGCGCCGACGCGGCCGGCCTGATCGGCGGAGCCCTCGTGCTGCTGCTGTCGGGTCTCGCGCTGGTCGTCGCGCGACGCCGCCTCGCGGCCTAGCCGAGCAGGGCACGGGCGGCGGTCGGCGGGGTCTCCCGCCGGCCGCCGTTCGTCGTTCCGGAGGATCGCGGGACGATCGGGCCGCGGACCGGCGGCTCAGTCCCCGCGGCGTCGCGACCGGCGGGCCCGCCAGGCTGAGAACGCCCCGGTCGACCAGAGCGCCCAGACCACCAGCAGGGGCTGGAAGACGAGCCGCACCGCGCGCGCCGCGTCCGTCTCGAGGCCGAACGCCGGCGTCCGCGTCAGCAGCTGCGAGATGTTCCCCGGGAAGACCGCGACAAAGAACGCGGCCACCACGACTCCCACGATCACGCGCCACCGCACGAGCACGACGAGCGCGAGCCCGAGCGCGATCTCGACGACGCCCGACGCGACGACCACCAGGTCCGGGTCGGCCGGCAGCCACGGCGGGACCTGCGCCTGGAAGGCCTGACGCGCGACCGTCAGGTGCGCCGTGCCGGCCGTGACGAGCAGCAGGCCCAGGAGGATGCGGGCGAGAGTGCGCGGGAGGGAGCGGCGTCCTCCGTCGGTCGCTGTGGCGGCGGTCATGCCCCCAGTCTGCGCTCGGAGCCCGCTCGCGCCGACCGCGAGCGCGTTCCGGCGGCGCCCCGTATCCTCGTTACCGCCCCGTCCGCAGACCGTGAAACGAGTTCCATGAGCACCCTGCCCCGCCTGATGGCCTTCGACCTCGACGACACCCTCGCCGCCTCGAAGTCCCCCGTCGACCCGGCGATGGCCGACCTCTTCGTGAAGCTGCTCCAGGCCACCGAGGTGTGCATCATCTCGGGCGGCCAGATCGGCCAGTTCCGGATGCAGGTGCTCGACCGCCTCGAGGGCGCCGACCCCGAGGTGCTCGCGAAGCTGCACCTCATGCCCACCTGCGGCACGCAGTACTACCGGTACGAGAACGGCGACTGGGCGCAGATCTACGCCGAGAACCTCACCGAGGACGAGAAGTCGCGCGCGCTCGCCGCCGTCGAGGAGAAGGCGAAGGAGCTCGGCTACTGGGAGTCCGAGACCTGGGGCCCGATCCTCGAGGACCGCGACTCGCAGATCACCTTCTCGGCCCTCGGCCAGTCCGCGCCCGTCGAGGTCAAGCAGGCCTGGGACCCGGACGGCGAGAAGAAGAACACCCTCCGCGAGGCCGTGCAGGCCGTGCTCCCCGACCTCGAGGTCCGCTCCGGCGGCTCGACGTCGGTCGACATCACCCGCAAGGGCATCGACAAGGCGTACGGGATGAACAAGCTCACCGAGCTCACCGGCATCCCTCTCGACGACATGATCTTCGTCGGCGACCGCCTCGACCCGGACGGCAACGACTACCCCGTCAAGGCGATGGGCGTCGAGTGCTTCGCCGTCGAGGGCTGGCACGACACCGCCGCGTACCTCCGCTCCTACGGCCTGTAGCCGCTCCGCGCGCGAGACATTCCGGGATCCCATGCTGCGGCGGGGGATTCCGTGCATCCGGGGGTCGTCGTACGCCCCGGGCGCTGGACGTCGTGGGCGGTGCGCGTCCAGCTGCCGTCAGGCGTCGGCGCCCCCTCGCGGGTCCTGTGCACCCGCGCGTCCAGGCGCTGCGCAGGCGGGCACCGTCAGGCGTCCGGTGCTCCGTCGGGGCCTCGGGCGCAGCGCGTCCAGGCTCGGCCGGTTCGGGATCTGCGCGTCCGGGCCCTGCGCGTCCCGGCCGCTGTCAGACGTCCTCGTTCAGCGATCCTGACGCCGTGCCGTCGAGGGCGAGGCGGAGCCGTTTCGGCAGGTTCGCGACCACGATCGCGTGCGACTCCTCGATGAGCTCGAGCACCAGCTCGGGCTCGACGGTCCCGCCGGCGTCGACGGTGACCCAGTGCTTCTTGTTCAGGTGGTAGCCGGGCTCGATCCCGTCGACCCCCGCGACCAGGTGCACCACGTTCTCGGGCAGCGCCTTCACGCTCACGACCGGCCGCCCGAACCGCTCCGACTCGAGCGCGAACACCTTCCCCGCGACCTTCCACACCCGGATCCCCTCCCCGACGAGCCCGCGGTCACCGCGGCCCTCGCGAAGCACGCGAACCCGGGAGCCGTCGAATTCGCCGCCCTCGCCGCCGCCCACCCGCGCTCCCC
>NZ_PSWJ01000024.1:0-55359 GCF_002932775.1 Rathayibacter sp. AY1B8
GGTCTCGGGGGTGGGGCTCGGGGTGGGTGTCGGGGTGGCGTCGGCGTCCGGCGCAGTGGTGCCGGAGTCGGCGCCCGGTGTGGAGTCCTGGACGCGGATCGACCCGCCCTCCTGGGCGATGCGGACCACGAACGGCTCGGCCTCGGGATCGCCGAAGGTCTGCGTCCACAGCTGACGGCCGTCGGCGGTGCGGACCTCGCGGGGCGCGTCGATCGCGCCTCCGTCGGCGTCCAGAACGAGGAGCTCGGTGTCCTCCGTGGTCGCCTCGAGGCGGACCGCCGTTCCCGCCATCGTGGCGACGGACACGTGCCCGTAGCCGATCCAGAGGTCCAGCGGCTCGCCGGAGGTCTCGTAGCCGGGTGCGACCGTGACGCGCAGGTCGCTCGCCGCGAGCGTCGCGTAGCGGCCGGGAGCGGCGCTCGAGAAGCCGTAGGTGCCCAGCACGGGGAGCAGCTCGCGGTCGGTCGGCAGCACGGCGGCGCAGGCGGCCGTGACCAGCGCGACCGTCGCGAGGGCGACCAGCGCGATCGCGCGCCTCCGGAACAGGCCGGCGAGCACGATCACCACGGCGAGCACGAGCGCGGCCGAGGCGGCTCCGACGACGAGGGCCGTCGGCCCGGAGGCGGTGAGCGAGACCAGTGCGCCGGTCAGTGCGGCGGCGCCCAGGGCGAGCAGCGTGAGGCTCGCCCGCAGCCGGGGGTTCGCGGCGCGTCGGAGGCGCTGGCGCTCCAGGCGCGCGGCGGTGACGGCGGCGGCGGCGACTCGCGCCTCCTCCGCCCGGGCGCGGGCCGTCTCGCGGGCCGTCGCGCTCTGCTGGGCGCGGAACGCCTCCCGCTCGGCCCGCCACGCCTCCTGGCGCTCGCGCCACTCGGCGACGGCCTCGGGGGACGAGGGGCGCTCGTCCTGCAGGCCGGGGTCGGGGGCGGGGTAGGCGGGAGCGGAGGGCGCGGGGTGGGGGAGCGTCGCGGAGGGGTGTGCGGACGGGGAGCCCTGGGCCGGGTGAGCGGCCGCGTCGTCCGATCGCCGGCTCCGCCGCACGATCCAGACCACGAAGGCCACGATCAGCCCGAGCACCACGAGCGACCACAGCGTCCGCCCGGTCGCGGGCGCCCAGGGCATCGCCCCGGTGTACGCGCCGCCGAGCGACCAGAAGCCCTGCGCCACCGGCAGCATCGAGGCGAGCACGAGGACGCCGATCCCGGCGTGCACCCGGTCGAGCGAGCCTCGGAGCAGCCGCTCCACCGGCAGGGCGCCGTCCTGGTCGGGCAGCAGCAGCCAGGCCGCGGCGTAGAGGAGGAGCGCGGGCCCGCCCAGCACCGCGACGACGAGCACGATCCCGCGCACGATCAGCGGGTCGATGCCGAGCCGGTCGGCGATCCCCGCGCAGACGCCGCCGATCCGCCCCCCGCGCCCGAGAACCGCTTCGTGCTCTGGCTGCACGGCCTCGACCTGCCCCGCCGTCCCGGCTGGATCGGCGGGGCCGGGGGCTCCCGGGCCGGGGCTCTCGGGGCCGGAGCTGTCCGGGCCGGCGCTGTCGGGTCCGGCCGCTCCGGGATCCGTCCCGATCGGCGTCGTCGCTGTGCTCGCCGCCTCCGTGCCGTCCGGCTCCGCGGAGCCCGGCGGGGTCGTGCTCTGTCCTGTCATGCTGCGAGTCTCCCGTGCGCTCCACGGCCCGGACCATCGGGGGAACCCCTGATCCGACCCCGAGAGCACCCCCGATCGTGCGGCCGACCTGTTTGGATGCAGGGGTGAGCACAGTCCCCGGCACCGCCGTCCGCCCCCCGCTGCAGCGGCCGCGGACGATGCTGCTCGGCGGGGTGTGCACCGCGGTCGCCGACCACCTCGGCTGGAGCGTGCGGAGGACCCGCCTCCTCGCCGTTCTCACGACCGCGCTCGGCGGGGGCGGCGCGCTCCTCTACCTCTGGCTCTGGGCGCTGGTGCCCCTCGCGCCGCTCGACTCGCGCGACGCGGATCCGGCCGTCCGCCGCTCCGCTCCCGTGGCCGGCCTGCTGACCCTCGCCGCCGCCGTCGCGGCGCTCGCCGTGCTGGTCGCCGTCGACAGCGGCGACGACGCCGACATCACGCGCGCGCTCGTCGCCGTCGGCCTGCTCGCGGGAGGAGCCGTCGGCTGGAGCCTCGGGCTCGACCGCGGCGACGCCGTCCGCCCCGCCCGGTACGGCTCCGCGGTGCGCCTCGCCTCCTGCGCGCTGCTGGTGCTCGCCGGAGCGGCCGTGCTCACCGGCCGCCCGAGCGCCCTCAACGCGGTCCTCGCCGTGGGCGTGCTGCTGATCGCCGCCGGCGTGCTGGCCGCGCCCCGGGTGGTGACCCTCTGGTCCGAGCTGATGGGCGAGCGCGCCGCCCGCGTGCGCGAGGAGCAGCGGGCCGAGATCGCCGCGCACCTGCACGACTCCGTGCTGCAGACCCTCGCGCTCATCCAGAACCGCGCCGGAGCCTCGAGCGAGGTCGCCCGCATCGCCCGCGCCCAGGAGCGGGAGCTGCGCGACTGGCTGTTCGAGCGCGACGTCCCGGTCGCCAACGACCTGGCCGCCGAGGTCCGGGCGATCGCCGCCGCCGTCGAGCTCGACTACCCCGTGCACCTCGAGGTGGTGGCCGTCGGAGCGTCCGTCCCCGGCGCCGCCGCGCTCCTCGCCGCGACCCGCGAGGCCGTGCTCAACGCGGCCCGGCACGCGGGCGGCGACGTCTCGGTGTACCTCGAGTCCTCCGTGCAGGGCGTCGACGTGTTCGTGCGCGACCGCGGCCCCGGCGTCGTCCTCGACGAGGTGCCCGGCGACCGCCTCGGCATCCGCGAGTCGATCATCGGCCGGATGGCGCGCGCGGGCGGCAGCGCGACCGTGCGTCCCGGGGGCGGCGGCACCGGCACCGAGGTGCATCTGCGGCTCCCCGCGGAGGTCGAGCGGTGACCCGCGTGCTGCTGGTCGACGACCACTCCATCTTCCGCTCCGGCCTGCGGGCCGACCTCGCCCCCGAGCTCGAGGTCGTCGGGGAGGCGGCCGACGTCGACTCCGCCGTCGGCCTGGTTGCCTCGCTCGCGCCCGAGGTGGTGCTGCTCGACGTGCACCTGCCGGGCGGTGCGGGCGGAGGCGGGGCCGAGGTGCTGCGGCGCAGCGCCGGGTCGTCGTCGCGCTTCCTGGCGCTGAGCGTCTCGGACGCCGCGGAGGACGTGGTCGGCGTGATCCGCGCCGGCGCCCGTGGCTACATCACCAAGGCCAGCTCCGGAGCCGAGGTGAGCCGGGCCGTGCTCGCGGTGGCGGGCGGGGACGCCGTGTTCTCGCCGCGCCTGGCCGGCTTCGTGCTCGACGCCTTCGGGGCGCTGGCTGGCGAGCAGGCGGAGTCGGTGGACGAGCTCGACCGGCTCTCGGCCCGCGAGCGCGAGGTGATGCGCCTGATCGCCCGCGGCTACGCCTACAAGGAGGCGGCCACCGAGCTCTTCATCTCGGTCAAGACGGTCGAGTCCCACGTCTCCGCCGTCCTCCGCAAGCTGCAGCTCTCCTCCCGCTACGAGCTCACCGCCTGGGCCTCCGCCCGCCGCCTGCTCTGAGGCGCGCGCGAGCAGTCAACCCCGTCCCTCCTCCCGCTCCTGCCGTCCGACACTGTCGGGACACGACAGGAAAGGACGACCCGATGGTGACCACCACCCCCGCTCTCCCGACCCTGGCCGAGCTCCTCCGCGACTCCCGGCCCGTGTCGCAGCTCTACGTCGACCTCGCGATCGACTCCGGGAATCCGCCGGACATCTCGCTCGAGCGCGCCACGTCCCTCGGAGACGAGCTCGCCCGCCAGGGTGCGCCCCAGGCCGACATCCAGGCCCTCACCGCTCTGCTCGAGGGGGCCGGGCGCCCCCAGGGCGGCTGCTGCCTCTTCGCGGTCGCCGTGGACGGGAGGGTCGTGCTGAACGAGGTGCTGCCGGGTCGGCCGGTCGCGCCCGAGGGCGTCTCCTACAGCCCGCTTCCGGACATCGTGCCGCTGCTGCAGCACCGGCCCGACCTGCGCGTCCTCGTCGTCGAGACCTCGCGGGACGGCGGCGAGATCCGCCTGCACCGCCTGGGCGCGCAGCGACCCGAGGCCGAGCAGGCCGTGCAGGGCCGCACCGACACCCTCCACAAGGCGCAGGCCGGCGGCTGGCGGCACGACCGGTTCCACCACCACGCGGAGGAGATCTGGCGGCGCACGCAGGCCGAGCTCGCCGCCGCGGTGGACGAGCTCGTGCGCGTGCACCGGCCGCGCCTGCTGGTCGTCGCGGGGGACATCCACGCCCGGCAGCTGCTCGCGCAGCAGCTCTCGCCGAGCAGCGCCGCGATCCTGGCCGTCGAGCCCGTGAACACGCGGGCCGCCGGCAGCGAGGAGGGGGCGCTGGAGCGGTTCGTCGACGAGCAGCTCGACCGGATCCTGCTGCGCGAGAAGGAGGACGTGCTCGACGCCCTGCGCACCGGGGAGCCGCGCCGCACCGTCGAGTACTCGCTCGGCGCGATCGTCACGGCGCTGGCCTCGGCGCAGGTCGAGACGCTGGTGCTCGACCCCGGCCGGCTGCGCGAGCGCGCTCTGCTGGCGCTCGCCGCGGAGCCGTGGGTCGCGTCGGCCCCGGAGGAGGCATTGGGCGCCGAGGTGATCGACTCCGTCGACGCCGCCCTCGCGCTGGCCCGCGCCGCCGTGCTCACGGACGCGCGCGTGCTCGTCACCGACTCCCGCACCGCTCCGGAGGGGATCGACGTGGTGACGCTGCCGCACGGCGCCGACGCCGCGGTGATCCTCCGCTGGCGCACCGGCCCGCCGGTCCCGGGGGCCTGAGCGGCGGGTCCCCGAGCGCGACAGGGCCCGGGCCCCGATCCTGCGATCGGTCCCGGGCCCTGTCCGGCCTCACGCCTGCGGGTCGTCCTCGCCCTCGGCGGCCGCGCGGCGGCGCGCTCCGAGGCCGAGCGCGGTGGCGCCAGCGGCCAGGAGTGCGGTGGCGCCCGCGATCAGGCCGACGCTCTCGACTCCGGTCGAGGCCAGCCCGCCGCCCGAGCCGCCGACGGGCAGCGGGGTGGGCGTGCCGGTCGGCGCGGTCGTGGGCACCGGGGACGGAGCCGCGGTGGGCGCCGCGGTCGGCCCGGCGGTCGGCGCCGTGGTGGGAGTCGCCGTGGGCGCGGTGGTCGGCGGGGTCGTCGGTGCCGTGGTCGGCCCGGCGGTCGGCGTCGGAGTCGGCGCCACCACCTGCGAGGCCGGCAGGATCTGCACGATGGTCGGACGCGGTGCCGCCACCGCCCCCGCCGCCGTGGATCCGTAGTCCGGGAAGAACGAGGTCGGCGCCTCGAAGGTGCCCTCCTCGCCCGGGTGCTGCACCGCCACGAACACGTGCTGGTCGAGGTCGTGGACGATCGGTCCGCAGGTCTCGGCGTCGCGGGGCACCGAGAGGAACTGCTCCACTCTGCCGCGCGTCGCGCCCTCGAGCGCGACCTTGAAGAGCCCGTCGTTGTAGCCGATGCCGCTCGGGGCGCCGTCGGTCGAGATCCAGAGGTTCCCGACCGAGTCGAAGGCCAGGTTGTCCGGGCACGAGATCGGCGAGACCTGGTCCGCCGGGAAGCCGGAGAAGTAGACGACGTCGCCCTGCGCCTGGTCGCCGCAGAGCATCAGCAGGTTCCAGGTGAAGGTGCGGCCGGTCTGGTCGCCGCCGTCCTCGATGATCTCGACGATGTGGCCGTCGCGGTTCTCGGTGCGCGGGTTGACCTCGGTCGCGCCCTCCTTGGCGCCCTCGGTGCCGCGGGCGGAGTTGTTGGTGCAGGCCACGTAGATCCGGCCGCTGGCCAGGCTGGGCTGCACGTCCTCGCAGCGGTCCATCTTGGTCGCGCCCGCGGCGTCCGCCGCCTGGCGGGTGTGCACGAGCACCTCGGCGACGCTCATCCCGGCGATCGTCGAGGCGCCGTTCAGCACCAGGGGCAGCCACTCGCCGATGCCGTCGAAGCCGCCGTCCGAGGGGACCGCCCCGGTGCCGGTGATCTCGGCGACGGGGGAGTCGCCGGTGAAGCGGGCGACGTAGAGGTCGCCCTCCTCCAGCAGGGTCTTGTTGTGGGCGCGGTCGCCCTCGATGTAGCGCTTCGTCGAGACGAACTTGTAGAGGTAGTCGAAGCGCTCGTCGTCCCCCTGGTACGCGACCACGCGGCCGTCCGGGGCGATGATGACGTTCGCGCCCTCGTGCTTGAGCCGGCCGAGCGCCGTGTGCTTCTTCGGCGTGGAGTCGGGGTCGAAGGGGTCGAACTCCACGATCCAGCCGAAGCGGTTCGGCTCGTTCTCGTAGCCCGGGGTGCGGGCGTCGAAGCGGGGGTCGTCGAGCTCCCAGAGGCGCGAGGTCTCGGAGTCGGCGAGGCCGTAGCGCTTCTCGGCGTCGCTCGTGCCGACGGCGCGGAAGTAGCCGTTGAAGTTCTCCTCGCCCGAGAGGATCGTGCCCCACGGCGTCGTGCCCCCGGAGCAGTTGCCGAGCGTGCCGAGCACGGTGCGGCCCTCGGGGTCGGCGACCGTCTTCAGCAGGTCGGTGCCGGCGGCGGCGCCGGTCACCTCGTAGGGGGTGTCGATCAGGTAGCGGCGGTTGCGCTCGCCCCCGCGGACGTAGGCCCACGGGCGGTCGACCGCGGTGCGGACCAGCTCGACGACGCTGAGGCCGTGGGCGGCGCGGCCGACGGCGCGCACGCGCTCCGGCTCCGCCTCGAGCTGCGCGGCCGGGAACATGATGCTCTCGTTCGTGTACTCGTGGTTCACGACGAGCAGGGCGCGGAGGCGCTTCGAGCCCGGGATCTCGACGATGTCGGTGTAGTCGTTGTTGTAGCCGAACTGCGCGGCCTGGGCGGCCTCCGTCTGGTCGGCGATGTCGAAGGCGGGGCTGTCGGCGAAGAGCGGGTCGCCCCAGCGGATGATCGGCTGCCAGGCGAAGCCCCCGGGGACGGTGAACCGGTCGACCGTGTACGGCACCGGAGCGATCGGAGTGAAGGCGAGCGGCGAGCCGTCGGCCGCGGTCGCCATGGCCGCCTCGGCGGTGGGCGCTCCTCCGGCGGAGGCGACGGCGACGGTGACCGCGCCGGCCAGGCCGAGGCCGAGGGCGCTGCGGCGGGAGAGCTGCGACGAGACGATGTCGCGGAAGTAGCTGTTGTGCGACGTGTTGCAGGTCGCGGTGGAGCAGGCGTTGGCGCACTTCAGCGCGCAGGTGACGGGGCTTCGCTTGCCGCGCACGTGGCCGGCCATCGGGAGGAGGAGCGGGCGGCGGGCGGTGTCTGACATGGAGGTCCTTCGATCACGAGCAGGAGACGCGATCGAGGCAAGCAGGGGGAGGGGGCGCCGATGCCGCCGGGTGGAGGCTCCTCCCTGAACGGAACGTGAACGTTCTCACAAGAAGGTGAGGCTCACCTTCCCTCCCGGCGGCCCTCCGAGCGCGCCTCCAGGACCGCCCCGACGTTCCCCGCGATCCACTCGACGACCGGCAGCAGACGCTCCGCCAGCTCCGCTCCCAGCGGCGTCAGCCGGTACTCGACGTGCGGCGGGACGACCGGCCGCGCCTCGCGGTGCACGAAGCCGTCCTCCTCCAGGATCCGCAGCGTCTGGGCGAGCATCTTCTCGCTGATCCCGCCGATCCGGCGCCGCAGAGCGCCCCAGCGCAGCGTGCCCGGAGCGAGCGCCGCGAGCACCAGGACGCCCCACTTGCTGGTGACGTGCCCGAAGACCTCGCGGCTCGGGCAGTCGGCGGAGTAGACGTCCCCGGCGAGCAGGGCGGAGTCGGCGATCGTCATGGGGTGCTCCTCGGGACAGGGGTGGTGACTGTACTAACGAAATAGTGGGTACTGCATTCCGGGAAGCAGGAGGAGGATGCGCCGGTTGCACCCTCCTGGCGGCGGACCCCGCCCGCCCCACCCGTCAGGAAGGACCCCTCATGACCCTCGTCGTCACCGGAGCCACCGGCCACCTCGGCCGTCTCGCCGTCGAGCACCTGCTCGCCCGCGGCACCGCCGCCTCCGACATCGTCGCCACCGGCCGCGACGCCGCGAAGCTCGAGGCGCTCGCCGCCGACCTCGGCGTCCGCACCGCCGTCGCGGACTTCGACGACCCCGCCTCGCTCGACGCCGCCTTCTCCGGCGCCGAGGCCGTCCTCCTCGTCTCGGGCTCCGAGGTCGGCAGGCGCGTCGCACAGCACACCGCCGCGATCGACGCCGCCGTCCGCGCCGGCGCGCGCCTGGTCTACACGAGCGCCCCGAAGGCGACCACGAGCGCGCTCATCCTCGCCCCCGAGCACAAGGCCACGGAGGAGGCGATCGCCGCCAGCGGAGTCCCCGCCGTCGTCCTCCGCAACGGCTGGTACAACGAGAACTACGAGCAGACCGTCGCCGAGCTCGCCTCCACCGGCAGCACCCTCTCGAGCGCCGGCGAGGGCCGCGTCGCCAGCGCCGCGCGCACCGACTACGCCGAGGCCGCAGCGGTCGCCCTGACCGACCCGTCCCTGGTCGGCACCGTGCACGAGCTCTCCGGCGACACCGCCTGGAGCTTCGACGAGCTGGCCGCGATCGTCGCCGAGGTCGCCGGACGCGACGCCGCGATCAGCCACGTCTCCTCCGACGAGCACGCCCGTGTCCTCACCGGCGCCGGCGTCCCCGAGGGCGGAGTCGGCTTCGTCGTCGGCCTCGACGCGAACATCGCCGACGGCCTCCTCGGCGGGACCGACGGCTCGCTCGCCCGCCTGATCGGGCGGCCGACCACGCCGATCCGCGCGTACGTCGAGGAGCAGCTCGGGCGCTGACGCTCCGGCGTCCCCGTCGGCCACCGTCCGGCTCGCAGGAGCAGTCCGCCCCCGCGAGCCGGACGGTGGCGCGCCCGGCCCTCCCGCGGCTCCGCGCCGGGCACTCCCGTCCGCGGCTCCGCGCCCGCCCTCCGCGGCTCCGCGCCCGCCCTCCGCGGCTCCGCGCTCGACCCGCCGCACCTCGCGCCACCGTGTCGGCGCCCCGACGTAGGCTGTCCGCCATGACCTCGACGACGCCTCGCTCCGGTATCGACCGCTCCGAACTCGGCCCCGCGACGCGCCCGCAGGACGACCTCTACCGGCACGTCAACGGGCTCTGGATCGACCGCACCGAGATCCCCGCCGACAAGGCGCGCTACGGCTCCTTCCACGTGCTCCAGGAGGAGGCGGAGAAGGCCGTGCGCGACATCATCGTCGAGGCGCAGACCGCGCAGCACGGCACCGAGGAGCGACTGTTCGGCGACCTCTACGCCTCCTTCATGGACGAGGAGCGGGCCGAGGAGCTCGGCGCCGCCCCGATCGCCGACGACCTCGCCGCCGTGCAGCGGGTCGACTCGATCCCCGGCCTGCTCCGCGCGGTCGGCGCCTTCGAGCGCACCGGCGTCCCCGGGCTCTTCGGCCTCTTCGTCGACAACGACCCGGGCAGCCCCGAGCGCTACCTCGTCTTCGTCAACCAGGGCGGCCTCGGCCTGCCGGACGAGAGCTACTACCGCGAGGAGGAGTTCGCCTCCGTCCGCGAGGCCTACACGCCGTTCGTCGCGCGGATGCTGGCGCTGGCCGGCATCGACGCCGCCGAGGCCCGCGCCGAGCGCATCGTCGCCCTCGAGACCGACCTGGCCGCCACGCACTGGGACAAGGTCCGCAGCCGCGACAGCCAGGCGACCTACAACCTCCGCTCCTGGTCCGAGGTCGAGGAGCTCGCCGCGGGCGTCGACCTCGGCGTCTGGCTCACCGCGATGGGCGCTCCGGAGGGGGCGCTCGCCGAGGTGGTCGTCCGCCAGCCGAGCTTCCTCCAGGGTCTCGCGGGCCTGCTCACCGAGGACCGGCTCCCGGCCTGGCGCGACTGGCTGTCCTGGCAGGTGATCCGCGGAGCCGCGGCCTACCTGTCCAGCGGCTTCGTCGACGCCAACTTCGACTTCTACGGCCGCACCCTCACCGGCACCCCGCAGAAGCGGGAGCGCTGGAAGCGCGCCGTCTCGCTCGTCGAGGGCTCGCTCGGCGAGGCGGTCGGCCGCACCTACGTCGCCCGCCACTTCCCCGAGACGGCGAAGGCCGCGATGGACGTGCTGGTCGCGAACCTCATCGAGGCGTACCGCCGCTCCATCGTCGACCTGGAGTGGATGAGCCCCGCCACCCGCGAGCGCGCGCTCGAGAAGCTCGCGAAGTTCACGCCCAAGATCGGCTACCCGGTGCGCTGGCGCGACTACTCCGCCCTCTCGATCGACCCGGCCGACCTGCTCGGCAACGCCCGCCGCGTGGCCGAGTTCGAGTTCGCCCGCGAGCTCGGCAAGATCGGCCGCCCGCTCGACCGCGACGAGTGGTTCATGACCCCGCAGACGATCAACGCGTACTACAACCCGGGCTTCAACGAGATCGTCTTCCCGGCCGCGATCCTGCAGTTCCCCTTCTTCGACGAGGCCCGCGACCCCGCCGCGAACTACGGAGCGATCGGCGCCGTCATCGGTCACGAGATCGGCCACGGCTTCGACGACCAGGGCTCGCGCTTCGACGGCGACGGCCGCCTCACCGACTGGTGGACCGAGGAGGACCGGGCCGCGTTCGAGGAGCGGACGAAGGCGCTCATCGCGCAGTACGACGCGCTCGCTCCCGCGACCACGCCCGGGCACCACGTGAACGGCGCCCTGACCATCGGCGAGAACATCGGCGACCTCGGCGGTCTCGGCATCGCCTGGAAGGCGTACCTGCTCTCGCTGGACGGCGAGGAGCCGCCCGTCGTGGACGGCCTGACCGGCGCCGAGCGCTTCTTCCTCTCCTGGGCGCAGGCCTGGCAGCAGAAGTCGCGCGACGAGGAGACGATCCGCCTCCTCGCCATCGATCCGCACGCTCCGGCCGAGTTCCGCTGCAACCAGATCGTCCGGAACATCGACGAGTTCTACGCTACTTTTGACGTCTCCGAAGGCGACGCCCTCTGGCTCTCCCCGAGCGAGCGCGTCACCATCTGGTAGTCGCCGCCGACCACCTCCGCACCACGGACGAGGAGCCCCGGGCATCGAGAGCCGACCGATGCAGCGGGGTCGTCCGCCGATCGCGCGTCCTGCCGGCGCGTGAGGACCCAGGTCCCCCCTCCGCACGACCGCACTCCCGACCCGTAGAGGGGCCGTACCCGTGGTGATCCCCACCAGCGAGACCCGCCGTGAGAGCCGACGCAACCGCCGGGGGCGCCACAAGGGCGGCGGTGACCGCGAGAACTTCCAGCGCGGCTTCGACGCCCTCGGCCGTCTCGCGATCGACGGGGTCGTCGTCTCGGCGCGCGCCGTCGACCTGGCGACCGGCCGCACCCTGTTCGCGGTCGACGACTCCGTCTCGATGCCCACCGCCTCCCTCGGCACCGTCGTGATGCTGATCGAGGTCGCCGCCCGGCTGGCGAACGAGCCGCAGGAGAACCTGCGCCTGGTCGACCGGACCGCGGCGGACGCGGTCTCGGGCTCCGGGCTCTGGCAGCACCTCCAGGTGCCGTCGATGCCGATCGCCGACCTCGCCGCCCTCGTCGGGGCCTCGAGCGACAACCTCGCGACCAACGTCCTGCTGCGCCGCGTCGGCCTCGATGCCGTGCGCGAGCGGGCGGAGGCGCTCGGCCTCTCCCGCACCGCCCTGCTCGACGTCGTGCGCGATGAGCGCGGCCCGGACGACGCGCCGCAGCTCTCGATCGGCTCCGCCCGCGAGCTGACCTGGCTGCTCGCCACCCTCGCGAACGGCGAGATCGTGGACGCCGCCGTGAGCTCGCGGGTGATCGGCTGGCTCTCGCTCGGCACCGACCTCTCGATGGTCGCCGCCTCGTTCGGGCTCGACCCGCTCGCGCACCGGCACCCCGACCACGGGGTCCTGCTCGTCAACGCGACCGGCACCGACGTCGGCGTCCGCGCCGAGGCCGGCGTCCTCCGCGGCCCACGTGCCGGAGTCGCCTACGCGGTCGCCACCCAGTTCGACGACACGACCCTGCACTACCGCCTCGCGGTGCTGGAGGGCATGCGCACCCTCGGAGCCGACCTGCTCGAGTACGTGCACTGACGGCTGCCGGGGCGGATGCTCCTCCGGAGCAGGCCGACCCCGCGGCGCCCCTCGGGTGCCCCGTCAAGTCCGTGACCGCCTCCGGGGGCGCGACCTAGGCTGCCCGCAGCGGCGCCGCCTCCCGGGCGCACCGCGGAGAGGGAACCATGAGCAGCTTCGGCTTCGACGCCCCCGAGGACGTCACCGACACCACCCGCCCCGACGGCGACTCCCTGCCGGTCCCGCCGGAGGACCCGGCCGAGATCGACGACCCCGAGTCGATCGACGAGGCGCTCGACCAGGGCGCCGACGCCCGCCTCGGCGACGACCAGGACCCGCCGGAGCACCCCTTCATCCCGTCGCCCAGCTGATCGGCCGGCCGGGCGCCCAGCGGCGCCCGGCTCCTCCGTCCTTGCGGCTCGTCCGAGTCGACTACTCCTTCGACCCCGGCTTCAGGCGGCTCGCGAGGCGCTTGATCGGGTGGGCGGGCTCGCGCTCCGCCGGATCCTCGACCTCGAGGCCGTAGAACGTGCCGATGTCGCCGACGAACGCCTTGCGGCGGGCCTTGTCGTACGCGCGGATCTCGCGTCGGAAGGCGATCACCGTCGCGACGCACATCAGGATCATCACGACGCTGAACGGCAGGGCCGAGAGGATCGCCGCGGTCTGCAGGGCGTCGAGGCCGCCGGCGATCAGGAGCGACAGGGCGAGCAGCGCGGTCGCGACGGCGAAGAACACGCGGACGCGGTTGCGCGGCTCCGGCTCGCCGCCGGTCGCGATCATCGACATCACCAGCGCTCCGGAGTCGGCGGAGGTCACGAAGAAGACGCCGATCAGGAGGATCGCGCCGATCGTCAGCACCGAGCCCGCGGGCAGTCCCTGCAGCATCGAGAAGAGCGCCAGGTTGGTGTCGACCGAGCCGTCGGCGCCGACGAGGCCGCCGTCGCCGTAGAGCTCCCGGTAGATGGCCGTGCCGCCGAGGACGCTGAACCAGAGGAAGGTCATGATCGTCGGCACGAGCAGCACGCCGCCGACGAACTCGCGGACCGTCCGGCCCTTCGAGACGCGGGCGATGAAGATGCCGACGAACGGCGCCCACGACATCCACCAGCCCCAGTAGAACGTGGTCCACGAGGCCTGCCACTGCTCGCCCTCGCGCCCGGCGTAGGCGCTGACCGTGAAGGTCAGGCCGATGAAGTTCTGCAGGTAGTTGCCGAGCGACTGCACGAACTCGCGGAGGAGGAACTGGGTCGGGCCGGCGACGAGCACGAAGACGAGGAGCGCGGCGGCGAGCAGCAGGTTGCCGGTCGAGAGCCACTTCATGCCCTTGCCCACGCCCGAGATCAGCGAGAAGACGGTCAGGCCCGTGACCACGGCGATGACCACGATCTGCACGGTGAGCGACGACTCCACGATGCCGCTCGCCTCCAGTCCCGCTGAGATCTGGGTGACGCCCAGGCCGAGCGAGGTCGCGACTCCGAACATGGTGCCGACCAGGGCGACCACGTCGATCGCGTTGCCCCAGCCGCCGCGGACCCGGCGGCCCAGCAGCGGCTCCAGCGCCCAGCGGATCGACACCGGCCGCTTGCGGCGGTGGATCGCGTACGCGAGGGCGAGGCCGACCACCACGTAGATGGACCAGGCGTGGACGCCCCAGTGCAGGTAGGTCTGCGAGATCGCGCTCTGCGCGAGCTGCGTCTCGGTGCCGGTGACGCCCGGGCGCGGAGTGGCGAAGTGGGTGAGTGGCTCCGCGACGCCGTAGAAGACGAGGCCGATGCCCATGCCGGCGGCGAAGAGGAGCGAGATCCAGGCGAGCATCGAGAACTCGGGCTCGTCGTCGTCGGCGCCGAGCTTGATGTCGCCGAAGCGGCTCACGCCCATCCAGATGGCGAAGGCCACGAAGACCGCGGCGATCAGCACGTAGTACCAGCTGAACGTGTTGACGACGGTGGTCTGCAGCGTCGAGAACACGGAGGTCGCGGCGTCGGGCGCGAGGATCGCGAAGGCCGCGATCGACAGCGTCAGGACGGCGGCGGGCCAGAAGACCCACCGCGCGAGGCTGTGCGGAGGGGCGGTCGTGCCCGCGGTGGCGGGGGCGGTGTCCGGGGAGGACGGGTGCTCGGACATGGGGTCCTCTCGTCGGCGGCAACCGTCCACGGTACACGGGGGCCCGTCGGCGGCCCCGGCCGGGGGAGCCGGGCTGGCATGATCCGGCCCCGGTGCGGGAGGCTGGACCCGTGCAGTTCAGAGTCTTCACCGAACCCCAGCAGGGCGCGAGCTACGAGGACCTCCTCGCCGTCGCGCAGGCCGCCGAGAGCCTCGGCTACGACGGCTTCTTCCGCTCCGACCACTACCTCCGGATGGGAGACGGCGACCCCGGTGTGGGCCCGTCCGACGCGTGGACGACGCTCGCCGGCCTCGCCCGCGAGACCGAGCGGATCGCGCTCGGCACCCTCGTCTCCTCCGTCACCTACCGGCCGCCGGGGATCCTCGCGATCCAGGTCGCCCAGGTCGACGCGATGTCCGGGGGCCGTGCCGAGCTCGGCCTCGGCACCGGCTGGTTCGAGGAGGAGCACGCCGCGTACGGCATCCCCTTCCCTCCGCGCCGCTTCGACCTCCTCGAGGAGCAGCTCGAGATCGTGACCGGCCTGTGGTCGACGCCGGTCGGCGAGCGCTACTCCTTCGCCGGCGAGCACTACACGCTGACCGACTCCCCGGCCCTGCCCAAGCCCGCCCGCCTGCCGCTGCCGGTGATCGTCGGTGGCGGCGGCCCCAAGCGGACCCCGGCGCTCGCGGCGCGGTTCGCGAGCGAGTTCAACCTGCCCTTCCCCGAGTTCGATGCGATCCCGGGGGCCTTCGAGCGCGTCGATGAGGCGTGCCGGGCGATCGGGCGCGAGCCCTCGTCGCTCGTGCACTCGGTCGCGCTGATCGCGGTCGGCGGAGGCGACGAGGCGGAGTTCACGCGCCGTGCCGCGGCGATCGGCCGCGAGCCCGCCGAGCTGCGCGAACACGGAGTGGCCGGCGGCGTCGACGAGGCGGTCGACCGCCTCGAGTCCCTCCGCGAGGCCGGCTGCGAGCGCGTCTACCTGCAGTTCATGGACCTGCAGGACCTCGACCACCTCGACTTCTTCGCCCGGGAGGTCCTGCCGCGCCTGTCGGCGTAGGGCGGGCGCCGCTGCTGCAGCCGAATCAGCGACGACTCCTGGCTTCTCGCGGTCCCCGTCCTCGTGCCCCCGCGCCGAGTGCGACGACTCCTGGGCACTCGCGGGCTGCGGGCAGCACGCTCCGGCCCGCGCGCCCGGGCGTCCGTCCGCGCTGCGGCCTACGCTGGAGGGATGGCGGACACGATCGAGCGCGCGGACGAGCGCCTGGCGACCCGCTCGGCGGCCGAGGTCCCGTGGATCGTGCTGGTCTGGGACGATCCGGTCAACCTGATGTCGTACGTCTCGTACGTCTTCCGCAGCTACTTCGGCTTCGGCCGGGCCGAGGCGGAGCGGCTGATGCTGCAGGTGCACACCGAGGGGCGCGCGGTCGTCGCGACCGGCAACCGCGAGGAGATGGAGCGGCACGTGGAGGCGATGCACGGCTACGGCCTGTGGGCGACGCTGCAGAAGGCCGACGCGTGAGCGCCCCGCTGCGTCCCGCGGCCGCGGAGACCGGAGAGCACCCCGCTCGCGGCATCCGAGGACTCGGCTGATGCGCGCGTTCCGCCGCGACTCCTCCGGAGCGGCCGTCGCCCGTTTGGACCGCGAGGAGGCCGGGATCCTCCGCCATCTGGCCGGCGAGATGCTCGAGCTGCTCGATCGCGGGGCGTCCTCGGAGGAGGCCCGCTCCGATCCGGCGCTCGCCCGCCTCCTGCCCGACGCCTACCGCGACGACGCCGAGGCGGCCGACGAGTTCCGCCGCTTCACCGCTCCGGACCTCGCCGCCCGCAAGATGGACGACGCCCGCGCCGTCACGGCGGCCCTCGACGCCGGCGACGGCACGAGTCACGGCCGGATCTTCGAGGGGCTGGGCGAGGTCGCGGTCCGTCTCGAGGAGCCGCAGGCGATCGCCTGGCTCCGTGCACTGACCGACATGCGGCTCGCTCTGGCCGTGCGGCTCGGCATCGACGACACCGACGACGTCGTCCCGGAGGAGGGGAGTGCGGCCGCGATCCGCAGCGTCTACGACTGGCTGGGCGGCGTGCAGGACGGGCTCGTCCGCGCCGTCGACGTGTGATCCGCTCGTCCCTCCAGCGATTCCACAGCTGTGGACAACCCTGTGGAAAGGTGTGGAGAACCGGCTCCGGGAGCACCTCCGAACGGCGGAGCGCCGGGCGTGGGGGTGTGGAAACGCGTAGCGTCCACCCTGTGAACACTCCGAGCACCGCAGACGCCCAGCGCACCGCCGACGACATCCAGGACTCGCGGGCGGTGCGGACCCTCGCCCGCGGCGGCTTCGCGGCGAACGGCCTCGTCCACCTCCTGATCGGAGTGATCGCGCTCGGCGTGGCCCGCGGCGGCGGAGGCGAGGCCGACCAGAGCGGTGCTCTCGGCGCCCTCGCGGCGCAGCCCGGCGGTCTGGTGATCCTGTGGATCTGCACGGTCGGCCTCTTCGGCCTGGCGCTGTGGGGGCTGCTCGAGGCGTTCCTCGTCCGCCCGCGCGAGAGCGCCCTGAAGACCTGGGGCAGCCGGCTCAAGGAGGCGGGCAAGGCCGTCGTCTACGGCGCCCTCGGCGTGACGGCGCTGAAGTTCGCGACGGGCGGCGGGTCGAGCTCGTCCGAGTCGTCCGAGAGCGCGAGCGCGCAGGTGCTCTCGGCGCCGGGCGGAGTCGTGCTGCTCGTGATCGCGGGACTGGCCGTCCTCGCGGTCGGCGGCGTCTTCGTGTACCGCGGAGCGAGCAGGAAGTTCCTCGAGAACGTCGCGGAGCCGGGCGGCACGGCGGGCACCGTCGTCACCGTGCTCGGCGTCGCCGGCTACGTCGCCAAGGGCGTGGTCCTCGGCGCTCTCGGCGTGCTGCTGATCGTCGCCGCCGTCACTCACGATCCGGAGCAGGCGGGCGGGCTCGACGAGGCGCTGAAGTCGCTCGTGGAGCTGCCGGCGGGCGTGCTCCTCCTCGGCTTCGTCGCGGTCGGGCTCATCGCCTACGGGCTCTTCTGCTTCGCCCGCGCGCGCTGGCCGCGCCTCTGATGTCGGACAGCGGATCCGCTCTATACCTGTCACCCCCCTTCCGCGCAACTGGTCCCGCCGTCACGGAGTCGGTGACACGCTGGGGCCCGTGAGTGCTGGAGGCGAGGACGCGACCGGTGGACGGGTGCGTCCGCCGCTGACGCAGGACGCCGCCCGTCTGCTGACCCGCTCCGCCACGGGGGACGCCTCCGCTCTGGGAGAGCTCGTCGACCGCTTCGGCGGCCTCGTCTCGGCGTGCGTCGGCACGGTCCAGGCCGACCCGGCCGGACGCGACCGGCTCTGCACCGACGTCTTCACCGCCGTCTGGCGCCGCTCCCGCGAGGGCGCCCGCTCGCCGGAGCCCGTGCTGTGGGTGCTCGAGGTCCTCTGTGAGACCCTCGGGTCCGCGCACGAGCTCGCCCGGCGTCCGCTCGGCAGCGGCCTGCTCGCCCTCGACTGCCCGGACCGCGAGCTCCTGCTGCTGGCTGCGGCCGGCGGCTTCTCGCAGGCCGAGATCTCGGCGCTGACCGGGATCGACGAGCTCCGGCTGCGCTCGATCCTCCGGAACGCGCTCGAGACGCTCCAGGGCCGCGACAGCGATCTTCTGACGGCCTGACCGCCGGAGCCGTCGCGGGAGTAAAGTTGAGTCCGTCGAACTCAACTTCCGAGCCACGGAGGAGACCACCATCATGCAGGCCGGTCGGATGCCCCAGCAGGACGAGAAGTCCGCACTCGAGCAGTACGGCGTCAACCTGACCGCCATCGCGGCGAGCGGCAAGCTCGACCCGGTGATCGGGAGGGACGCCGAGATCCGGCGCGTCAGCCAGGTGCTCACGCGCCGCACCAAGAACAACCCCGTCCTCATCGGCGAGCCCGGCGTCGGCAAGACCGCCGTCGTCGAGGGGCTCGCCCAGCGGATCGTCGCGGGCGACGTCGCCGAGAGCCTCAAGGGCAAGCAGCTCGTCAGCCTCGACCTCTCGGCCCTGATCGCCGGAGCGAAGTACCGCGGCGAGTTCGAGGAGCGGCTGAAGGCCGTGCTCCAGGAGATCGAGGAGTCCGACGGCCGGATCATCACCTTCATCGACGAGCTGCACACGCTGATGGGCGCGGGCGGCGGCGAGGGATCGGTGGCGGCCGCGAACATGCTCAAGCCCATGCTGGCGCGCGGCGAGCTGCGGATGATCGGCGCGACGACGCTCGACGAGTACCGCCAGTACATCGAGAAGGACGCCGCTCTCGAGCGCCGCTTCCAGCAGGTCTTCGTCGGCGAGCCGACCGTCGAGGACACCGTGGCGATCCTCCGCGGGCTGAAGGAGCGCTACGAGGCGCACCACAAGGTGGCGATCGCCGATTCCGCCCTGGTCGCCGCCGCGTCGCTCTCGAACCGCTACATCACCTCCCGCCAGCTGCCGGACAAGGCGATCGACCTGATCGACGAGGCCGCGTCGCGGCTGCGCATGGAGATCGACTCCGCTCCCGTCGAGATCGACGAGCTGCGCCGCTCCGTCGACCGGCTGAGGCTCGAGGAGCTGGCGCTGAAGAAGGAGAAGGACGAGGCCTCGAAGGCGCGGCTGGAGAAGCTGCGCGAGGACTTGGCCCGCCGCGGCGCCCAGCTCGAGGAGCTGCAGGAGCGCTGGGAGCGCGAGCGCGCCTCCCTCAACCGCGTCGGCGAGCTCAAGAACCGGCTCGACGCCCTGCGGATCGCCGCCGAGCGCGCGCAGCGCGAGGGGAAGCTCGAGCGCGCGTCGAAGCTGCTCTACGGCGACATCCCGGTGATCGAGCGCGAGCTCGCGGCCGCCGAGGCGGAGGAGGAGCCGGCCGAGGGCCGCATGGTCAACGAGCAGGTGACGGCCGACGACATCGCCGCGGTGATCGCCGCCTGGACGGGGATCCCCGTCGGGCGTCTCTTGCAGGGCGAGACCGAGAAGCTGCTGCACCTCGAGACCGAGCTGCACCGCCGACTGATCGGCCAGGACGAGGCGGTGTCGGCCGTCGCGGACGCGGTGCGCCGCACCCGCGCGGGCATCTCCGACCCCGACCGGCCGACCGGCTCCTTCCTCTTCCTCGGGCCGACCGGCGTCGGCAAGACCGAGCTGGCGAAGGCGCTCGCCGACCACCTCTTCGACGACGAGAAGGCGATGGTCCGCATCGACATGTCGGAGTACGGCGAGAAGTTCGCCGTCTCGCGGCTGGTCGGCGCCCCTCCCGGCTACATCGGCTACGAGCAGGGCGGCCAGCTCACGGAGGCGGTCCGCCGCCGCCCGTACTCGGTGGTGCTCCTCGACGAGATCGAGAAGGCGCACCCCGAGGTGTTCGACGTCCTGCTCCAGGTGCTCGACGACGGCCGGCTCACCGACGGCCAGGGGCGGACGGTCGACTTCCGCAACACGATCCTCATCCTCACCTCCAACCTGGGGTCGCAGTTCCTCGTGGACCCGGCGCTGTCACGGCCGCAGAAGGAGGAGGCGGTCCAGCAGATGGTGCGCCAGGCCTTCAAGCCCGAGTTCGTGAACCGGCTCGACGACATCGTGATCTTCGATGCGCTCGACCGCACCGAGCTCGGCGAGATCGTGTCGCTGTACGTCGACCGGCTGTCGAGGAGGCTCTCGGAGCGACGGCTCGACCTGGCGGTGACGCCCGCGGCCCGCGGGTGGCTGGCCGAGCGCGGCTACGACCCGCAGTACGGCGCGCGGCCGCTGCGCCGGCTGATGCAGCGGGCGATCGACGACCAGCTGGCGACGGCGCTGCTCGGCGGCACGGTGCGCGACGGGGACGTGGTGCTGGTGGACGTGGCGCCGGACGGCGAGAGCCTGTCGGTGACGGCCGGGATGCCCGCGTCGGACTGACCGGGGTGCTCGACCCCTGTCGCGAGTCCGACGTCTGCGTACTCGCAGGGGAGAGGAGCGCGCGGGTGGCGACGGAAGTTCCCTCCACAGGGCGCGCGAGGGCGGGAGTCGTCCACAGTCGCGGGATCCGCGGCGCGCCCGTCCGGCGGGCTCCGTAGCGTCGGCGGCATGTCCTTCGAAACGCCCGGCCCCCGCATGGCCGACCTCCCTCCCGAGGAGCGGCCGAGGGAGCGCCTCCGCGCCTACGGACCGGAAGCGCTCACTGACGCCGAGACCCTCGCCGTGCTCATCGGGGCCGGCGTCCGCGGCGCCAACGCGACCGTCGTCGCGCAGCGCCTCCTCGCGCGCTTCGGCGGCATCGACGCCGTCGCCCGGGCCGGGGTGGGCGATCTGATGCGGCACCGCGGAGTCGGCGAGGTCGCCGCCTGCCGCCTGGTCGCCTCCTTCGAGCTGCGGCGGAGGATGAACCGCGCCTCGCGCGCCGCCCGCGTGACCGACGCCGCCGGCCTGGCCGGGCTCGTCGCTCCGCTGCTGGCCGCCCGGCCGGTCGAGACCGTGCTGGCGGTGGCGCTCGCCGAGTCCGGAGCCGTCCGCGACGTCCTGACGCTGGCCGACGGAGCCCCGGCGCACGCCGAGATCCCCGTCGCCGCCGTGCTCGCCGAGGTGCTGGCGCGCGGCGCGGCGGGCATCGGCCTGGCGCACAGCCACGCGGGCGAGGCCGTGGTGCTCCCCTCCGACCGTGCGGCGACGCGGGCGATCGCCGACGGGGCAGAGGCGTGCGGCCTGCGGTTCCTCGCGCACGTCGTGATCGGGCGCGACGGCTGGGCGGAGGCGCAGCCGTGACGCGGCGCAGGGCTGCTGCGGGGCCCCTCCGTTCCGGCAGGACGCCTCCCGCCCGGCGCCGGACCGCCCCCGGCCGCGCCCCGGCTCTCCACCTGGGCCGCGTCGGCGCGTTCGTGCAAGCCCCCACCTCTCCGGCGCCCGCAGCCGGTCGCGGGCGTACCGTGGACGCCGACCCCATCCCCCTCCCGACCAGGAGCACCCATGCGAGCAACACTCATCCACGGCGAGCGCGACATCCGACTCGAGGAGGTCCCCGACCCGCAGCTCTCGACGGGGCGCGACGCGATCGTCCGCGTCACCGCGGCCTGCGTCTGCGGCTCGGACCTCTGGCCCTACCGCGGCGTCACGCCCACCAAGGAGGCGCACCGCATCGGCCACGAGTTCGTCGGCGTCGTCGAGGAGATCGGCGACGACGTGCACGACGTCGCGGTCGGCGACTTCGTGATCGCCCCGTTCTACGTCTGCGACGGCACCTGCGCGAACTGCGCGAACGGCGTCTCCACCTCGTGCCTCACCGGCGGCTGGTGGGGCGCCGAGGTCCGCGAGGAGGGCTTCGCGGACGGCGCCCAGGGTGAGAAGGTGCGCGTGCCCCTCGCCGACGGCACGCTCTTCCGCGTGGGCATCGATCCGGCCCCTGCGCTCATCCCGAGCCTGCTCACCCTCGCCGACGTGATGGGGACCGGCCACCACGCCGCGGTCTCGGCCGGTGTCACCGCGGGCTCGACCGTCGCGGTCGTCGGTGACGGCGCGGTCGGCCTCTGCGCCGTCCTGGCGGCCAAGCGCCTCGGCGCGACCACGATCATCGCGATGTCGCGGCACGAGTCGCGGCAGAACCTCGCCCGCCGCTTCGGGGCGACCCACATCGTCGAGACCCGCGGCGACGAGGGCGTCGCGCGCGTCCGCGAGCTGACCGGCGGGATCGGCGCCGACTGCGTGCTCGAGTGCGTCGGCACCAAGGAGTCGATGCAGCAGGCACTCGACTCCGCCCGCCCCGGCGGCATGGTCGGCTACGTCGGCGTCCCCAACGGAGGCCCCGAGCTGCCCGTCCGCCAGATGTTCGGCTCGAACGTGGGCGTCAACGGCGGAGTCGCGCCGGTCCGCGGCTACATGGCCGAGCTGCTGCCGGACGTGCTCAGCGGCGCGATCGAGCCCGGTCTGGTCTTCGACCTCGAGCTGCCCCTCGAGGAGATCGCCGAGGCGTACGCCGCAATGGACGAGCGCCGCGCGATCAAGACCCTCGTGCGTCCGTAATCCCGCGGAGGGGCGCCGGCACGGCCGCGAGGAGTAGCCTCCCGCGCATGACCGCGTCAGCCCGCACCGCCGCGACGGCGCCCCTCTTCCACCCCGACCTCGCGCTCGGCCGCTTCCTCCCGCCGATCGTCCTCGGCCCGCGACTGCTGCGCCTCGCCACGCGACGCGCCGCCGAGGGAGGCGAGGCCCCGCCCGACATCGTGGTCGACGACGTCGAGATCCCCGTCGCCGGAGCCGCTCCCGTCCGGGCCCGCAGCTACCGGCCGCGTATCCTCCGCGGTACCGCTCCCGCGCTCCTCTGGGTGCACGGCGGCGGCATGGTGCTCGGCAGCCACCTTCAGGACGAGGCGCCCTGCATCGACTTCGCCCGCACCCTGGGCATCACGGTCGTCTCCGTCGACTACCGCCTCGCGCCCGCGCATCCGGCCCCGGCTGCCGTCGAGGACGTGCTGGCCGCGTTCGACTGGCTCGTCGAGCACGCGCAGGAGCGCGGCGTCGACCCGGCGCGCATCGCCGTCGGAGGCGCGAGCGCGGGCGGCGGCATCGCCGCGGGTGCGACCCTCCTCGCCCACGACCGCGGAGGAGCGCAGCCCGCGTTCCAGCTGCTCGTCTACCCGATGCTCGACGACCGCACCGTCACCCGGCCCGGTCCTCCTCCGCGCGGAGTCCGCGTCTGGACCCCGGGCAGCAACCGCTTCGGCTGGACCGCCTACCTCGCAGGCGAGCCCGGCGGCCCCGGCGTCACGGCCTACGCCGCCCCCGCCCGCCGCGACGACCTCACGGGCCTGCCGCCGGCCTGGATCGGCGTCGGCGGCCTCGACCTCTTCCACGACGAGGACGTCCGCTACGCCGAGCGCCTGCGCGCGGCCGGAGTGCCGTGCGGGCTCGAGATCGTGGAGGGCGCCTTCCACGGCTTCGACGCCCTGTTCCGCCGGACCGGCGTGGCGAAGCGCTTCTGGGCGGCGCAGGCCGCGGCGCTCGGCGAGGCCCTCCTCGCCTGACCTCCGCGTCGACGCGCCGGGCCGATTCCGTCTCCGGCGCTCGGCACTGCGAGGCTGAGGGGCGACGGCCGCCGCCGCCCGCGCGTCATTTGTGCCGTGCCTGCCGCGCATCCCTCTCCGCCCGCCGCCCCGCCCCGCCCCGTCTCCCGGAGGACCCATGGACATCGACCGCCTCGCCACCCGCTACGAGATCGCCCTGCCCGCCTGGATCGGTGACGCCCTCCGCGACGTCCCCGAGGTCCTCCCGAGCCTCGAGGACCGGATGGCCCTCGTGCACGCGCTCGCCGACCGCAACTTCCGCGAGGGGAACGGCGGCCCGTTCGCGGCGATCGTCGTCGAGCGCGACTCCGGTCGTCTCGTCTCGGTCGGAGTGAACGTCGTCCTCGGCAGCGGGGTCTCGTCCGGCCACGCCGAGGTGACGGCGCTCGGTCTCGCGCAGACCGCGCTCGGCACCTGGGACCTCGGCGGCGAGGGCCTCCCCGCGCACGACCTGGTCGTCAACTGGCGCCCGTGCGTGCAGTGCTACGGAGCGACGATGTGGTCGGGGGTGCGCCGCCTGGTCGTCGCGGGCTCCGGCCCCGAGCTCGAGGAGATCAGCACCTTCGACGAGGGCCCGATGCGCGAGGACTGGGCCGCGCAGTTCGAGGCCCGCGGCATCGAGGTCGTCGACGGCGTGCTCCGCGACGAGGCCCTCGACGTGTTCCGCGCCTACCGCGCCTCCGTCGACTCCGGCGAGGTGCTCGTCTACAACGCCCGCGCCGACTCCTGATACCGCGGCGGGTCCGGTCCTCGCATCGGTTCCGCGCCGGACGCACGGGAGCCCTGCCTCAGCGGGGCCCCGTGCGGTCCTGAGCTGCCGGCCGCTGGAAGCGGTCAGCGGCGGCTCAGCGCCACCAGTCGTCGAACATCGACAGCGGCACCTGGCGCTTGTGCTCGGTCGCGGCGTACCGCGCCTCGATCGCCTCGGCGACGGCCCGGTCGACCTCGCCGCCCTCGAGGTACGTGTCGAGGTCGGCGTAGGTGAGCCCGAGGTTCGTCTCGTCGGTCTGGCCGGGGTTGTCGTCGAGCAGGTCCGCCGTCGGCGCCTTCTCGTAGAGCCGGGCCGGTGCGTCCAGGTGCTCGAGGAGCGAGCGCCCCTGCCGCTTGGTGAGGCCGGTGAGCGGGAGGACGTCGGCGCCGCCGTCGCCGTACTTCGTGAAGAAGCCGGTGACCGCCTCGGCCGCGTGGTCGGTCCCGACGACGAGCATCCCGGCCTGGCCGGCGATCGCGTACTGCGCGATCATCCGCATCCGCGCCTTCACGTTGCCCTTCACGAAGTCGCTGATCGGCTCGTCGACCGCGTCGCCGAATGCTGCGGCCACGCCGTCGACGCCCTGGTGGATGTCGAAGACGACCTGGCGGTCCGGGCGGATGAACGTGAGGGCGAGCTGGGCGTCCTCCTCGTCGGCCTGCACCTTGTACGGCAGGCGGACCGCGATGAAGGAGGCGTCGCCGCCGCTCGCGCGGACCTGCTCGACCGCGAGCTGGCAGAGGCGCCCGGCGAGGCTCGAGTCCTGGCCGCCGCTGATGCCGAGGACGAGGCCCTTCGCGCCGGTGCTGCGGAGGTAGTCGGCGAGGAATCCGCTGCGCCGTTCGACCTCGACGGCCGGATCGACGGCGGGGGAGACGTGGAGCTCGGAGATGATCTGCTGTTGGACGTCGCGCACGGCTTCACGCTACTCCGGATGCTCCCCGGCGGCCCCTCCTCGCCGCGGACGCGCAGGCTCCCGACGCCTCCCCGAAACAGGGTCCGCCCGCCGCGTCCGACTGGCGCGGCGCCTACCCGCGCTCGGCGACGATGCGGGCGATGCGCGCCGGGACGGTGTCGTCCTGGAGGCTCGTCACGTCTCCGAGCGGGCGGCCGTCGCGGATGTCGCCGAGCAGCCGCCGCATGATCTTGCCGGAGCGGGTCTTGGGCAGATCCGGCACCACCACCACGTCGCGCGGCTTGGCGATCGGACCGATCGCGACCGCCACGTGGTCGCGCAGGAGCGCCGAGAGCGTCGTGCCGAGCGCGGCCCAGTAGGCCGGGTCCTCCTCGGCGCGGTCGACGGCCTCGTCGGAGGGGATGACGAACGCCGCGATGGCCTGGCCGGTCGTCGCGTCGGCGACTCCGACGACTCCGGCCTCGCCGACGGCCGGATGGGCGACGAGTGCCGACTCGATCTCGATCGTGGACAGGCGGTGCCCGGAGACGTTGATGACGTCGTCGACGCGGCCGAGCACCCAGACGTCGCCGTCGGCGTCGTACTTCGCGCCGTCCCCGGAGAAGAACCACCCCTGGGACGCGTAGCGGGCCCAGTAGGAGTCGCGGTACCGCTCCGGGTCGCCCCACACGGTGCGGGCGAGCGCCGGCCCGGTCCGGTCGACCACGAGGTAGCCGCCGGAGCCGTTCGGCACCCGCTCGCCGTGCTCGTCCACCACGAGGACGCCGAGCCCGGGCAGGGCTCCGAGCGACGAGCCCGGCTTGAGGGTCGAGACGCCCGGCAGCGGGCACATCACCGCGGCGCCGGTCTCGGACTGCCACCAGGTGTCGACGATCGGGCAGCGTCCGCCGCCGATCGCCTCGTGGAACCAGACCCAGGCCTCGGGGTTGATGGACTCGCCGACGGTGCCGAGCAGGCGCAGGCTCGACAGGTCGTACCGGGCGGGCACGCCCTCGGGGAACCAGGTCATCAGCGTTCGGATCAGCGTCGGCGCCGTGTAGTAGACGGTCACCCCGTACCGCTCGATGATCTCGAAGTGCCGGGCGGTGTGCGGGGTGCTCGGGGTGCCCTCGTAGATCACCTGGGTGAGCCCGTTCGAGAGCGGTCCGTAGATCTCGTAGGTGTGCGCGGTGACCCAGGCGAGGTCGGCGGTGCACCAGTGCACGTCGTCCGGCTTCGCGTCGAACGCGGCCCAGTGCGTCCAGGAGGCCTGCGTGAGGTAGCCGCCGCTGGTGTGCACCAGCCCCTTGGGCTTCCCGGTCGTGCCGGAGGTGTAGATGATGAACAGCGGCGTCTCGGAGTCGAAGGCCTCGGCCTCGTGGACGTCGCTCTGCGCGTCGACCAGCTCGTGCCACCAGACGTCGCGGCCCGGGGTCCACGGGACGTCGGTCTCATCGGTGCGGCGGACGACGAGGACGTGCTCGATCGACGCGACGCCCTCGACCGCCCGGTCGGCGCTCGCCTTGACCGGCACCGCCGCTCCGCGCCGGAACTGCCCGTCCGTGGTGACCAGGAGCTTCGCGCCGGTGTCCTCCACGCGGAACCGCACCGCCTCGGCGGAGAAGCCGCCGAAGACGAGCGAGTGGATCGCTCCGATCCGCGCGATCGCGAGCGTGATGACGATGGTCTCGGGGATCACCGGGAGATAGACGACGACGCGGTCGCCCTTACCGATCCCGAGCGCGGTCAGCGCGTTCGCGGCGCGGGAGACCTCGCGCTGGAGCTCGGCGTAGGTGATCGACCGCCGGTCGCCGCGCTCGCCCTCGAAGTGGAGGGCGGTCTTCCCGCCGCGTCCCGCGTCCACGTGGCGGTCGACGCAGTTGACGGCCACGTTCAGCCGTCCGCCCTCGAACCAGGTCGTGCGCGGCACCGAGAGCGAGCCGTCGGGCAGCGGAGCGGCAGGCTCCCAGCTGTGGGCGGTGTGCCACGGCTCCGCCCACTCGAGGCGGCGGGCCGCCTCCTCCCAGAACGCGACCGGATCGGCGGCGGCGCGCGAGTACTCCTCCGCGCCCGCGTTCGCCTGCGCGGCGAAGGCTGCGGGCGGGGGGAACCGGCGGTGCTCGTCGAGCAGGTTGGCGATCGTCCCGCTCACGCTCGGAGCTCCCTCCCCGGCGCTCACGCCCACTTCCTCACGGCGTAGCGCTGGAACACGCCGACGACGGCATCGGTGAGCTTGCCCAGCACGGCCAGCAGGACGATCGCCAGGAACACCCGGTCGATCCGGCCGTTGTTCTGGCTGTCGATGAGGCGGAAGCCGAGGCCCATCGAGGAGGCGATGAGCTCGGAGGCGACCAGGAACAGCCACGACTGGGCGAGCGCGAGGCGCAGCCCGGAGATCACGGACGGGATCACCGCGGGCAGCTGCACCGTCGTGAAGAGCCGGACGCCCGAGAGGCCGAAGGCGCGGCCCGCCTCGACGAGGTGCCGGTCGACGTGGCCGAGCGCCGTGGCCACCGTGGTGAAGACCGGGAAGAACGCGCCGATCGTGATCAGCGTGATCTTCGACTCCTCGCCGATGCCCATCCAGAGCAGCAGCAGCGGGACCCAGGCCAGCGACGGGACCGCCCGGATCGCGCCGAGCGTCGGTCCGAGGACGACCTCCCAGACGCGGGAGAGCCCGAAGAGCGCGCCGACCACGAGCCCGAGCGCCGAGCCGAGCGCGAACCCGATGAGCACGCGCTGCGTCGAGATGGCGACGTCCTGGCCGAGGTCGCCGCGCTGGGCGAGGTCGACGCCGGCCGCCCAGACCATCGCGGGCGAGGGGAAGACCGCCACCGAGACCATCCCGGTCGTCGTCGCGATCTGCCAGGCGGCGAGCAGCAGCACGGGCAGGATCGCGCCTCCCGCGACCACGAACCACCGTCGCGTGGTGAGCGGGTGGGAGCGGTCCTCGCGGAGGCGGCGCTGGGAGGCCGCGACCGACGGGCCCGCCGTCACGAGTCCGGGCTCACCCGGCATCGGCGCGGACAGCGCGCTCCGCCGCAGCACATCGGCGTCGGTCGCGGTGTCGTCGTCGCGGATCGTCATCGTCGGTCTCCTCGGATCACGGGGTCGGGGGCGGAGGGCCGGACCCTCAGGCGCCGATGGCGCTCGGGTCGGCCGCCGAGGCGTAGGTGTCGTCGAGCAGCGAGTCGAGCGCGTCGTCGACCTGCTGCTGCGAGGCGACGTCGCCGTTCTCGACGAAGATCGGGCCGATCACGGCGAGCACGTCGGTCTGCGCGGAGCCGGGGACGTTGTCGACGTCGAGGTTGCTGCGCTCGGTGATGACCGTCGTCGCCACCGCCACGTCGAGGCCGGCGACGGAGGCGAGGATGCTCGCCGTCTCGTCCTGGTTCTCGAGCGCCCAGGCGCGGGCGTGCTCGTACGCGTTCACGACGGTCTGCGCGAGGTCCGGCTTCTCGGCGAGGAAGCTCTCGGTCGCGTTGAGCAGGCCGTAGGAGTTGAAGTCGACGTTGCGGTAGAGCAGGGTCGCCCCGGCCGCCTCGGCGCCGGCCATGATCGGGTCCAGGCCCGCCCAGGCGTCGACGGAGCCGTTCTGCAGCGCCGCCCAGCCGTCGGCGTGCTGCAGGTTCTGCACCGTCACGTCGCCGATGCCCAGGCCGGCGGCCTCGAGCGCCTGCACCAGGAAGAAGTACGGGTCGGTGCCCTTAGTGGCCGCGATCTGCTTGCCCTTGAGCTGCTCGACCGACGTGATCGCCGAGCTGGCGGGGACGACGAGGGCCGACCACTCCGGCTGCGAGAAGATGTCGATCGTCCTGATCGGCGAGCCGTTCGAGCGGGCGAGCAGTGCGGCCGATCCGGCGGTGGAGCCGACGTCGATCGCTCCGGCGCGCAGGGCCTCGTTGGCCTTGTTGGAGCCGGCCGACTGCACCCAGGCGACGGTGACCTGCTGCTCGGCGAGGGCGGCCTCGAGCCAGCCCTTCTCCTTGATGACCAGGCTCAGCGGGTTGTACGTCGCGAAGTCGAGCGTGAGCGTGCCGCCCTGAGTTCCTCCGGAGGCGGCGTCGGCGGTCGCGGCCGCCGCTCCTCCTCCGCCCTCGCCCTGCACGCAGCCCGCGAGGAGCGGGACGGCGGCGGCGGTGAGCAGACCGGCGAGAGCGGTGCGGCGGGTGAGCGGGGAGCTGGTGAACGACATGGGGGCCTCGGCTTCGGGGATGCGGTGACAGCGAGTGTGGACGCTGCAGGGGAGGGGCGGTGCGGGGAGGTGCTCGTGCGGTGGAGAGCGGGAGGAGGAGGCGGCTGGGGAGGGAGGTCGTGCCGCCCGGACCGTGCCGCCCGGGTGGAGGGATGCGGGTCGATCCGCCCGGGGTCAGTGCCGCTCGATGCCCAGCCCCGCGAGGAGCTCGGCCCGGTGCTCGGCGAGCTCCGCCGAGCCGCGGTCGCGCGGCCGCGCTCCGGGGACGGCGACGATCCGCTGGATGCGCGAGACGCCTCCGGGCTCGTCGCGCCCGAGGAGCACGATGCGGTCGGCCAGCTGGAGGGCCTCGTCGACGTCGTGGGTGACGAGCAGGATCGTCGCCGGAGCCGCCGCGTGCACGTCGAGCAGCAGGTCCTGCATCCGCAGGCGGGTCAGCGCGTCGAGCGCCCCGAAGGGCTCGTCCAGGAGGAGCACGCCGGGGTTCCGGGCGAGGGCGCGGGCGAGGGAGGCGCGCTGGGCCATCCCTCCGGACACCTCGCGAGGCCGCGAGCGGGCGTGCGCGGTGAGGCCGACCAGCGAGAGCAGCTCGTCGACGGCGGCGCGGGCCGCCGGGCGCGGGGTGCCGCGCGGCAGGCCGAGCGCGACGTTGTCGGCGATGCTCCGCCAGGGCAGCAGCCGCGGCTCCTGGAACGCCACCGCGCAGCGCGGGTCGATGCCGGAGACGGGGGCGCCGTCGATGAGGACGGACCCCTCGGAGGCGGTGTCCAGGCCCGCCGCGATGCGCAGCAGCGTCGACTTGCCGCAGCCGCTCGGGCCGAGGATCGCGATGACCTCGCCCGCGGCGGCCTCGAGCGTCACGTCGGTCAGCACGGGGGACCCGGGCGCGAAGGTGCGGCCGACCCCCTCGAAGCGCACGGGGAACGCCGACTGGCCGAGCTCGGCGTCGAAGGCCAGGCTCGTGCGGGCGGCGGGGGTGGCGGGCATGTCTCTCCGGGCAGCGGGACGGGCGGGCGGATCGTCCGATCGTACGGAGAGGCTCCCGGCGGCACAGCGGGGACCGACACGGGGAGTAACACAGGGGGTGGGACGCGGAAGGCCTCCCCGGTCCGCGGACGGGGGAGGCCTTCCGCCGGAGGGCTACGCCTGGACGAGCACGAGCTCCTCGAGGGGCAGGCGGGTGCGCGGCGCGGTCTCGCGCTCGCGGAGGGTCTCGTTCGCCAGCGCGTCGGCGTCGGCCGCGACTCCCACCGCGGCGATCGTCACCGGGTCGAAGCGCTCGTCGACGCCGAACGCGGCGCGGACGGCGTCCTTGTCGAAGCCGGCCATCTGGTGCACGTGCAGGCCCTCGTGGTGCGCCTGGACGCTGAGGTGGGCGATCGACTGGCCGAGGTCGTAGACGGCCCAGGGGCGCGGCTTCCCCTCGGAGTCGACGGTCTCGGCGAGCGCGACGACGAGGACGGCGGCGGAGCCGGCCCAGGCGCCGTTGAAGCCGGCGAGCGTCGCGACGATGCGGTCGAACCCGTCGGTTCCGCGGCGGGCGACGATGAAGCGCCACGGCTGCGAGTTGCTGGCGGACGGGGACCAGCGCGCGGCCTCGAGGAGGGACGCGAGGGTCTCGTCGGAGACGGTCGCGGACGCGTCGTAGGAGCGGGGGCTCCAGCGCTCCGCGAGGACGTCGAGGATCGGGGCGCTGGTGCTGGCGGTGCGGGAGGCGGTGGCGGACATCGCGGGGCTTCTTCCGTGCGGGGGACTGGGGGAGGGGCTCCGTCGCCCGTGGAGCCCAACCGTCCCCGCCCCGCGGGCATTCCCGCGCGTGCACGGCAGGCGCCCGCACGCGCGTTCGCCCACGGAGGAGCGGGCCGCCTCCGAGCCCCGGAACGGTACGGTGGGAGACGGCGTGGTCACCCCGCGCACCACCATCCACGACTCTGGAGGATCATCCATGGCCCAGCACTTCGACGTCGTCGTCCTGGGGGCAGGCCCCGGCGGATACGTGGCCGCGATCCGCGCCGCCCAGCTCGGCAAGTCCGTCGCCGTCGTCGAGAAGCAGTACTGGGGCGGTGTCTGCCTCAACGTCGGCTGCATCCCGTCCAAGGCGCTGCTGCGCAACGCGGAGCTCGCCCACCTCTTCCACACCCAGGCGAAGCAGTTCGGCATCTCGGGCGACGTCTCGTTCGACTTCGGCGCGGCGTTCGACCGCAGCCGCTCGGTCGCGGACGGCCGCACCAAGGGCGTCCACTTCCTGATGAAGAAGAACAAGATCGCCGAGTTCGACGGCGTCGGCTCCTTCACCGGCCCGCAGGGCCTCGACGTGCAGCTGAGCAAGGGCGGCACGGAGTCGCTGACCTTCGACGACGCGATCATCGCGACCGGCGCGAGCGTCCGCCTCCTCCCCGGCGTCGAGCTCTCCGAGAACGTCGTCACCTACGAGACCCAGATCATGACCCGCGAGCTCCCCGACACGATGGCCATCGTGGGCGCGGGCGCGATCGGCATGGAGTTCGCCTACGTCCTCAAGAACTACGGCGTCGACGTGACGATCATCGAGTTCATGGACCGCGCCCTCCCCAACGAGGACCCGGACGTCTCCAAGGAGATCCAGAAGCAGTACAAGAAGCTCGGCGTCGAGATCCTGACCTCGACCAAGGTCGAGTCGGTCGTTGACAAGGACGGCTACGTCACGGTCACCTACACCGCGAAGGACGGCACGCAGTCGACCCTCGAGGTCGACAAGGTGCTCATGTCGATCGGCTGGGTCCCCCGCACCGAGGGCTTCGGCCTCGAGAAGACGGGCGTCGAGCTCACCGAGCGCGGCGCGATCGCGATCGACGACCACATGCGCACCAACGTGCCGCACATCTACGCCATCGGCGACGTCACCGCGAAGCTGCAGCTCGCGCACGTCGCGGAGGCGCAGGGCGTCGTCGCCGCCGAGACCCTCGCCGGTGCCGAGACCCAGACCCTGGGCGACTACCGGATGATGCCGCGCGCGACGTTCTGCCAGCCGCAGATCGCCTCCTTCGGCCTCACCGAGAAGCAGGCGACGGACGAGGGACACGAGATCACCGTCTCGACCTTCCCCTTCATGGCGAACGGCAAGGCCCACGGCCTCGGCGAGCCCACCGGCTTCGTGAAGCTCATCGCGAGCAAGAAGTACGGCGAGCTCCTCGGCGCCCACATGATCGGCCCGGACGTCTCGGAGCTGCTCCCCGAGCTCACGCTCGCCCAGAAGTGGGACCTCACCGCGACCGAGCTGGCCCGCAACGTGCACACCCACCCGACGCTGTCGGAGGCGCTGCAGGAGGGCTTCCACGGCCTCAAGGGGCACATGATCAACATGTAGGGCTCGTCCCTCCACGGCCTCCGGCCCGCAGGATCCCACTCGGCTCGTCCGCGGCGGATCCTGCGGGCCGGAGCCGTCTCCGGGGGCGTCCACAGGGCTCCGGCGCCGCTCCCGCTACCGTGGCCCGATGGATCCGCGCCTGCTCGACCGCCTCGCCGCCGACGCCTGGCCCGCGCTCGTGCGGCGCCCCCTCGGCGCGTGGGAGCTGCGCGCCTCCGCAGGAGTCACCAAGCGCGCGAACTCGGTACTCGCGTCCGGCGACGTCGTCGACCAGGAGGCGGCGCTCGACGCGGCGGAGGCGTTCGCCCGCGAGCACGGGATCGCGCCCCTCGTGCAGATCGGTCCGCCGAGCCCCGCCGGTCTGACCGGGCTGCTCGCCGAGCGGGGCGCCGCGCCGATCGACCGGACGCTCGTGCTGACGGGATCGGTGCAGGAGGCGCTCGCCGCCCTGCTCGCGACGTCGAGGTCCGCGCCGTCGGGGTCCGCACCGCGGCCTCGCGTCCGGCTCGCCCCGGCCCCTGACGAGGACTGGCTCGCCCTCTGGTGGTCGGTGGACGGTCGCGGGGGAGCGGAGGAGCGCGCGGTCGCCGAGCGCATCCTCGCGGGCTGCCCCTCCTCCTACGCTCTCGCCGTCGACGGGGACGGCCCGGCCGCGACCGGCCGCCTCGCGCTCGTCACGGCGCCGGACGGCGAGCTCTGGGGCGGCCTCTTCGCCCTGGCGACCCGGCCGGACGCCCGGCGCCGCGGGCTCGCCTCCGCCGTGATCCGCGCCCTCCTCGAGGACGCGTCCGGCCGGGGCGTCGCGCGCTTCTGGCTCCAGGTGCTCGCCGAGAACGCCGGCGCCCGCCGCCTCTACGCGTCCCTCGGCTGCCGCGAGTCGTCCTGGTACGAGTACTGGTGCTGACCCGCTCGCGGAGGAGGAGCGGGGCGCCGCGGGTCAGGCGTTCGCGAGCACGGCGCGGGCGACGGCCTCGGCCTTCGCCGCGTCGCCGGTGACGGTCACGCGCCACCACACGTCGTCGGCCAGCGCGTCGATCTCGCAGACGCCCGCCGCGCAGCCGGTGAGGGCCTTCTCGCCGAAGCCGTCGAGCGGCTCGAGCGGGACAGCCAGACCCGAGGTCAGCGAGAGGTTCCGCCAGCCGTCGTCGCCGTTCGGGAGCGCGTCGACCGTCACGCCCGAGTAGGCGGCGCTGGAGGCGTCGCTCCAGCTGCAGGAGGCGTACCCGGCCCGGGCGGCGGCAGCGGCCGACGCGGTGGTCGGCGTCCCGGTCCCCGTCCCCGCGGTCGCCTGCGCGAGACCGGCGGCACCGGACAGCTGCTCGGCCGTCAGGACCTCGGTGCAGACGGGCGCCGTCGCGGTGACCGGCTCGTCGAGGCTGCCGAGCGCGGCGGAGGCGGTGCCGGTCGCCAGCGCGGCGAGGTCGACCGCGGCCGGGGCGCCGCGCAGCTGCAGCGTCACCCAGGTGGCGCCGGCGAGCAGGTCCAGGTCGCAGCTGCCGTCGGTGCAGGAGCCGTAGGCCTCGACGCCGGTCTCGAGGCGCGGGCCCGGACGGCCGGCGAACGCCTCAGCGGCGTCGTCGACCGCCGCCGCGGTGATCGAGGCGTCCTCGTCGTACCAGGCGCAGCGGAGCACTCCGCCGTTCTCCTCCGCGGCCTCGCGGATCAGCTCGCCCGAGGAGCGCGTCGTCACCTCGCGGCTGCCCTCGAGAGCGCTGCGGGAGACCCCCAGCGCCGAGGCCGCCCGTGTGGCGGGGAGGAGGGAGTCGCAGCCCAGGCGGGTCGAGGCCGTGGGCGAGGGCGTCGGAGTCGCGGAGGGAGTCGGAGCGGCGGTCTCGGACGCCGACGGGGTGGCCGCGACGTCCGAGCGCTCGGCCGACGTGCAGCCCGTCAGCGCGACGAGAACGGCGAGCGCGGCGCCGACCGTCGCCAGGCGCGGGAGGCGGGCCCTCACGCGGCCAGCTCGCGCTCGATCGCGGCCGTGAACGCGTCGATGTCGTCCTCCGTCGTGTCGAAGGAGCAGACCCAGCGGACCTCGCCGGTCGCCGGGTTCCAGTCGTAGAAGCGGTAGGCGGTGCGGAGCCGGTCCGCGACTCCGGGCGGCAGCGTCGCGAACACCGCGTTGGCCTGGGTCTGCTGCGTGAACTCGAGCCCCGTGATCCGGCCGGCGGCGATCGCCTCCTCGAGCCCCGAGCGCAGGCGCGCCGCCATGGCGTTCGCGTGCCGGGCCGAGCGGAGCCACAGGGGCTCCTCCTCGCCGCCGTCGCCGAGCAGGGCGAGCAGCTGCGCCGAGATGAAGCGCATCTTGGAGGACAGCTGCATGTTGGTCTTGCGGAGGAAGGTCAGCCCGGTCGAGGCCGCCGGGTCGAGCACGACGATCGCCTCGCCGAGCAGGATACCGTTCTTGGTGCCGCCGAACGAGAGCACGTCGACGCCCGCGTCGGTCGTGAAGGAGCGCAGGGGCAGGCCGAGAGCGGCCGCGGCGTTCGCGATGCGCGCCCCGTCCATGTGCAGCCGCATGCCGAGGCCGTGCGCGTGGTCGGCGAGCGCGCGCACCTCCTCGGGGGTGTAGACGGTGCCGAGCTCGGAGGACTGGGTGATCGAGACCACGAGCGGCTGGGCGCGGTGCTCGTCGCCGAAGCCCCACGCCTCCTGGTCGACCAGCGCCGGGGTCAGCTTGCCGTCGGGCGTGGGGACCGTGAGGATCTTGATTCCGCCGACCTTCTCCGGCGCTCCGCCCTCGTCGGAGGTGATGTGCGCGGTGCCCGCCGAGACGACGGCGCCCCACCGCGGCAGCATCGACTGCAGGCCGGTGACGTTGGCGCCCGTGCCGTTGAAGACGGGGAAGGCCTGGGCCTGCTCGCCGAACTCGCGGCGGAACGCCTCCTGCAGGCGCTCGGTGTAGACGTCCTCGCCGTAGGCGATCTGGTGCGCTCCGTTGGCCGCGGCGATCGCGGCGAGGACCTCGTCGTGCACTCCGGAGTAGTTGTCGGAGGCGAAGCCGCGGACGTCGGGATCGTGCAGAGCGCTCATCCCTCCATCTTCGCAGCCCGCCGCCCGGAGGAGCCCCGGAGGCGCCCGCCGAGACACCCCTCCTGCCTCCCGCATGTTTCGGGCAGGTGAAAGGACGACGACCCGAAAGCCGATCTCCGTCAAGAAGTTGGTATCGGCTGGGAGGCAGGCCACTCTTGACGTATGCGCATGGACACGACGGAAGCTGTCCGCGACATGCCCGCCCCTCCCGGGGTGGACGAGATCGCGGCTCGCTTCGGCGATCCCGTCCTCGCGTTCGCGCCCCAGCCGAGGCTGGAGGAGTTCGCCGCGGCGCAGACGATGGCGCTCGGCCGCTTCGTCGAGATCTCGCTCTCGTACTCGTTCTACAAGAACCCGCGCAACCGCGCCGACCCCGTCAACCACGTCCCGCTGACCCCCGAGCAGAAGCGCGCGATCGAGCGCGCCGAGAACGACCACCTGCCGCCGTGGATGGTCGACCAGGTGACGCGGATGCGGTACCCGGTGCTCTGGGAGGCGGTCCGCACCTCCGTGCCGATCCCCGCCGAGCGCAGCCGGCCCCTGGAGTCCCGCCTCGCGGCCCACATGGGCGACGTGCTCCGCAACACCTTCCCGGGCCGCGTGCGCAGCCGCCGCGGCGGGATGCCGGTGGTCGCCGCCGCCCTCCGCGACGAGGACGTCGTGCGGGGCGTCCCGGTGATCGTGGACGGGGAGGCGCTGCGCGGCTACCGCGTGGACACCGATCCGGACGTGGTCGCGATCGGCGCCCGCGTCGACGGCCGCTACATGACGGTCGTGCTCGACCGGAAGATCGTGCCGGAGATCCGGATGGAGTTCGTCCGCCGCACCCCGCCGCGCCCGGCCTCGAGCCAGTCCCGGCGCTGACCGCCCCGGCGTCGAGCACCCGCAAGCAGATCCCCCGGCCGACCGCTCAGGGGCGCCCCGGCACCGCGATCCCGTGCTCGTAGGCGAACACGACCGCCTGGATCCGGTCGCGCACGCCGAGCTTCATCAGGATCTTCGAGACGTGCGTCTTCACGGTCGCCTCGCCCACGAACAGCTCGGCAGCGATCTCGGCGTTCGACCAGCCCCGCGCCAGGTGCACGAGCACCTCGCGCTCGCGGTCCGTCAGATCGGCCACTCCGGAGTGCTCGGCGGCGGCCGGCGTGTGCTCGGGCACGGACGCGAACCGCTCGATCACGCGCCGGGTGACGTCGGGGGCGAGCATCGCGTCGCCGCGGGCGACCACCTGCACGGCCTCGACCAGCTCCTCCGGCGAAGCGTTCTTGAGCAGGAACCCGCTGGCGCCGGCCGAGAGCGCCTCGAAGAGGTAGTCGTCGCGGTCGAAGGTGGTGAGGATGAGCACCCGCGAGCACAGGCGCGGGTCGGCCACGATCTCGCGGGTCGCGGCCAGGCCGTCGAGGCCGGGCATCTGCACGTCCATGCAGATCACGTCGGGGCGCAGCTCGGAGGCGCGCTGCAGGGCCTCGAGCCCGGTGCGGGCCTCGCCGACCACCTCGATCCCCGGCTCCGACTCGAGGATGATGCGGAAGCCCACGCGGACGAGCTCCTGGTCGTCGACGAGCAGCACGCGCACGTGCTCGGTCATGGGCGGCCCCCGCTCGCTCGCTCCTGACGCCCCCGCGACGTCTCCGACGACGGTACCGGGTCGTCGGCGTCCGGCACGCTCGCCCGGACGGGGGACAGCGGAACCCGGGCGTGCACGAGGTAGCCTCCGCCCCTCGGCCCCATCTCGATCCAGCCGCCGACCGCGGCCGCGCGCTCGCTCATGCCGGTGTGCCCCAGTCCGCAGGAGGCGGGAGCGCTCGGGTGCGGGCCGGACCCGCCGTCGTCGGCGATCTCGAGCTCGACCGCGTCGGGGGCGTAGCGGAGGCGCACCTCGGCGTGCGCGCCGCGCCCCGCGTGCTTGCGGACGTTCGTGAGCGACTCCTGCGCGATGCGGTAGAGGCTGAGCCCCACCGTCGCGGGGATCTCGCGGGGCGTGCCGAGGGTGAGGAAGACGGTGGGCAGGCCCGACCCGCTGGACGCCGCGACCAGCTCCTCGAGCTGGGCCACCCCGCGGGTGGACGCGGCGTCGGTGAGCGGATTCGGCACCGCGTCCTCGGCGCGCAGTGCGACCAGGATGCGGTGCAGCTCCTCGATCGCCGAGCGCGCGTCGCCCTCGATGGCGCTGAGCGATGCCGCCGCCCGCTCCGGATCCCGCGCCAGCACCCGCCGCGCCGCTCCCGCCTGCACGCCCATCACGCTGACGTGGTGCGCGACCACGTCGTGCAGCTCGCGCGCGATCCGCAGCCGCTCGGAGGACACGGCCTGCCGCGAGGAGCGCTCCCGCTCGTCGTCGAGCTCGGCCGTGCGCGTCTCGAGCGCCTCCAGCCGGCGGGCCGACTGCCACGACGCCTCGCCGAAGACGTAGGCGCTGCCGAAGTAGAGCAGGTTCGACACGACCGCGAGGGCCGACTCCGCCGCGTAGGGCGAGAGCAGGCCGGGGGAGTCGTCGACCGGCACGGAGCTGCCGAAGTACTCGCCCGTGGCGAGGGTGGTGAGCAGCCAGCCCAGCATCCCGACCGCGATCGCCACTCGGACGACGAGCGCCGTGCGCCGGTTCCGGCCCCACGCGCCGACCGTGTAGAGCGCGAGGAACAGGCAGATCTGGCCGAAGAGCGACTCCGGCACCTGGAGCACGATCCCGAGCGCGTAGACGACGGAGAGCCCGGCCGCCACGCTCGCGGGGAACCGGCGGCGCAGCGCGAGGGGCAGGGTCATCAGGACGGCCCAGTGGGCGCTGACGACGGGGTGCGCCGCGTCCGGGAAGCCCGCCGAGGAGTACAGCGCGACGGAGACGACCGTCGCCACCAGCAGGATCCCCGCGGTGACCGCGTCGCGCACGTATCCGGCCCGGCTCGGCGCTCGCCGGATCCAGCCCGCGTCGAGCGGGTCCGCGGCTCCGTCACCTGAGGGCATGCGCCCCACGCTAACCGACGCCGGTCGGACGGGGCCCCGGGAGGCGGAGGAGCGCACCCCGCCGCCTCCCGGGCGCGACGTCAGTCCCGGCCGGTGATGCCCCGGGTCGAGGCGATGACGTCGCCCATCTTCTTCCCGAGGGCCTCGTAGAACATCGACAGCGGGAACTCGTCGTCCAGCACCGCGTCGGTGAGGCCGCGCGGGGCGCCGAGCAGCACCTCGTCCGGGAGCCCGCGGGCCCAGGCGGAGGCGGGGTGCGGAGTGAGAGTGGCCGCGATCAGCTCGTGCGCGGCCAGCCAGTGCGCCGTCTTCGGCCGGTCGATCGAGCGCCAGTAGAGCTCGTCGATCGCGTCCGAGAGGGCGACGACCACGTCGGCGACGCCGTCCCACTCGAACGCCAGCCGGGTGTCGGTCCAGTGCAGGACGCCGTGCTGGTGCAGCCAGGCGAAGAGCAGCTGGCCGCCGAGGCCGTCGTAGTTGCGCACCCGCGACCCGGTGAGCGGGAAGCGGAAGAGCCGGTCGAACAGGATCGCGTACTGCACGAAGCGCGAGCGCTCGGCCAGCGCCTCCTCCTCGTCGTCGCGGCGGTCCAGCGCGCCGAGGCGGCGCTCGATGGCGACGGCCTCGCGGAAGGCGGTGAGGTCGCACCGCAGCTCCTCCAGCGAGTAGAGGAAGAAGGGCATCCGCTGCTTGATCATGAACGGGTCGAACGGCAGGTCGCCGCGCATGTGGGTGCGGTCGTGGATGAGGTCCCACATCACGAAGGACTCCTCCGCCAGGCGCTGGTCGGCCAGCAGGCGCTGCGCGTCCTCCGGGAGCTCGAGACGGGTGATCCGGGCCGCCTCCGTGACGACGCGGCGGAACCGGGCCGCCTCGCGGTCGGCGAAGATCGCGCCCCAGGTGAAGGACGGGACGGAGCGCATCGCGACCGTCTCGGGGAACAGCACGGCGCTGTCGGTGTCGTAGCCGGCGGTGAAGTCGACGAAGCGCACGGGCACGAAGAGGGCGTTGGAGTAGTCCCCCGCCTCCAGCTCGGCGACGAACCGCGGCCAGACGACCTCGACGAGGACGGCCTCGACGTGGCGGTCGCGGCTGCCGTTCTGGGTGTACATGGGGAAGACGACGAGGTGGCGGCGGCCGTCGACGCGCTCGAGCTGCGGCTGGAACGCGGTGAGCGAGTCGAGGAAGTCGGGCAGGCCGAGTCCGCCGGCGCTCCAGCGCTCGAGGTCGACGACCAGCGCGTCGAGGTACGCGGCGTCGTGCGGGAACGCGGGGGCGAGGGTGCGGACGCCGGCGACGATCCGCTCGACGAGGGTGCGCGCCTCCTCGAGCCGCTCGGGCTCGGCGAGCGAGCCGTCCTGGGACTGGAGCGGCTGCAGCGCGGCGGCGGCGGCCTTCAGGTCGAGCCAGGCGGCGGAGTCCTCCACGTGGTCCTCGACGACCTCGGGTTCTCCGACGACGGTGCTCTGCACGGCTTGCGACATGGTGATCCTCCTCACGCTGGTTATACGGGGCTGCAGGAGCGGAACGCGCTCCGACTCCGAGCGTATGGGCTCGTGCGCGCGCTTTTCTTGCGTCTCGGCGGAGCGAAGCGGCGATCTCGCAGGGGCGGGCGCACGTCTCCGCCGCCCCTCTCCGGCCCCGCGGTCAGCGGTTGCCCAGGTGTCGTGCAGGTGCCACCCCCCGTCCGGGGCTAGATTCCTCACCGCTTCCGTTTCCCTCCCCTCATCGGGTCGAAGATGGGGCGACACCGTGTCCGCATCCCGAGTGCGGAGACATCCGATCGGTCAGGCGCGCCGAACACCCTGGCGGCGCGCTCGATCGGCGAGCCATCCTGAGAGAGAGGATCGGAGCGCGTGACGGGACCCGAACCCGGAAGCGACCAGAGAACAGCCAGCATCGACCACCACCCCGAGAACCTCCGCCTGCTCCCCTGGCCGCAGGCGGACGCCTCCGTCCTGCGCGACACCCTCGCGCACGCGGGCGGCGGACTCGAGAGCGAGAGCGAGATCCTCGTGCGCCACGACCGCTACCTGCGCGGTTGGGCGGACGGCGACGCGTTCTTCTACGTGGTCGAGCTGGACGGACTCTCCGTCGGCTCCATCGGCTATTGGTACGGCTGCTCGCGCGGCGTCGTCGCCTACGAGGCGGCGTGGAGCATCGCTCCGCACGCCCGCGGCATCACCGCGGACTCCGTGCGGATGCTGCTCGCGGAGGCGGCGGCGTTCCCCGTGCCACGCTTCGTGCACGCCTTCGTGGCGGAGAGCGACCTGGACGCCGGCGCGACCTGCGTCGAGGCCGGCTTCGACCGGATCGACCTCGTCGAGCAGGGCGAGCCGCCGGAGCTCTACGTGGACTGGGCGTTCGACCTGGCCGCCGTGGCCTGATCAGATCCCGTGGCGCTCCAGCCACGGCCGCAGCACCGCGAGGAACTCCTCGGGGTGCTCGAGGCCGGGCAGGTGCGCCGCGTCCTCGAGCACGTGCAGCTCGGCACCGCTCACCTCGGCGGCGAGGTGCTCGCAGACCGGCAGCGACTCCGAGAGGTCGTGCGCGCCCGCCACGACGAGGGTCGGCACGGCGATCTCCCCGAGCCGCTCGCCCGCCAGCCCGGAGGGCTCGATCGGGCGGGGGGCCTCCGCCTCGTGGCCGACGCCCGTGAGCGCGAGCTCCCGGACCCGCGCGAGGAACTCCGGAGCGACGTCGTCCGCGGAGCGGTCGGGACCCACGGCCCAGAGCTCCGCCTCGACGATCGCCGCGGCCTCCCGCTCGCCCGCGAGCTCCAGCGCCTCGACCTCCCCGAAGCGCCGCTCCTCCTCCGCCGTCAGCGCGGGGTAGTCGAAGCCCGCCAGGCCCGGGGCGATCACGACCAGGCCGGTCACCCGCTCCGGATGCTCGAGCGCCAGGTCGAGCGCGAGCGTTCCGCCCCGCGAGCAGCCGACGACCACCGCGCGCTCGACGCCGAGGTGGTCGAGCACGTCCAGGGCGTCCCGGCGCGGGTCGTACTCCACGTCCTCCGTGCTCGTTCCGCCCGCGCCGCGGACGTCGTAGCGGACCACCAGCCGGTCGCGCGAGAGGTCGGGGACGAGCGGGTCCCACATCCGCAGGTCGGCGATGCCCGCGTGCACGAGCAGCAGGGCGGGCGCGGAGGCGTGGCCGTCCGCCTCCCAGTGGAGGCTCGCGCCGGGGACCTCGAGATGCGGCATGCCGCACACCGTAGGCGCGTCGCGCCGGCGCTGCAACGCCCGGCCACTGCCTAGGGTGGAGGCGCGACAGCGGACGGGCCGCGGCGGGGAGGCGGCGGCGTGGAGGGCGTGCTCACCGGCTTCTCGATCATCGGGGTCGTCATCGCGGTCGGCTACCTGATCGCGCGGTTCCGGATCGTCCCGCCCGAGAGCCGGCTGATCCTGTCGCGGATCGCCTTCTTCGTCACGACGCCGGCGCTGCTGTTCACCGTGCTGTCACGGGCCGACGTCTCCGTCCTCTTCTCCTCGTTCCTGCTCGTCTCGCTCCTGACGGTGCTGACCGTCGCCCTGCTCTACGTGCTGGCCTCGCGGCTGCTCTTCCCCCGCCCGCTGCCGGAGACGGTGATCGGGACCGCGGCCTCCTCCTACGTCAACGCCAACAACATCGGACTGCCGGTCGCCATCTACGTGCTGGGCGATCCGCAGTGGGTGGCGCCGACGCTCCTCCTGCAGCTGATCGTCCTCGCGCCGACGATCCTGACGCTGCTCGACGTCTCGACGAGCGGGCGGACCTCGGTCGGCGCGATCCTCACACAGCCGCTGCGGAATCCGATGATCATCGCCTCCGCCCTCGGCCTCGTCGTCGCCCTCACCGGCGTCGAGCTGCCCGCGCCCGTGCTGCAGCCGTTCTCGATCATCGGCAACGCGTCGATCCCGCTGGTGCTGATCGCCTTCGGGATGTCGCTGCGCGGGCAGCGGCCGCTGGAGGCGGGGCCGGCGCGGGTCGAGGTGGTGGTCGCCTCCGTCCTCAAGTCGCTGGTGATGCCGGCGGTCGCGCTGCTGCTGGGGCGCTTCGCGTTCCACCTCGACTCCGAGCACCTCTTCGTGGTGACGGTGACCGCCGCGCTGCCGACCGCGCAGAACATCTTCACCTTCGCCTCGCGCTACGACCGGGGCGTCGCCGTCGCCCGCGACACGGCCCTCGTGACCACGGTCGCCGCGGTGCCCGTGCTCATCGGGGTGTCCCTCCTGCTGGGCTGAGCGGAGCAGCATCCCCGCCTCCCGCTCGGTCCCGGCGGAGGCGCCGGACGGCCCGCGCATCCGCGTCGCGTGTCCCTCGTCCTGGGACGGGGCCGGTGGCGCGGGCCCGGTCGCACTCCGCCGACCGTCGCTTAGGCTCTCTCGAATGAGCACCACCACGTCCGCCGACCGCTCCGCCCGCGGCAGGCCGCGCCGCCGTCGCGGCCTCTGGATCACGCTGATCGTCCTCCTGGTCCTGCTGATCGGCGCCGTCGTCGCGGTGCTCCTCGGCGTGCGCACCTACGACAAGGCGATGACCGTCCGCGACAAGCTGACCGAGGCGATCCCGCTGGTGTCGCAGGTGACGGACAGGCTGACGACGTTCGACACCTCCGGGGCGGAGGAGACCGCGGGCCGGATCGCGACCCTCACCGGCGAGGCGCGCGACGAGACCGAGGACCCGGTGTGGCGGGTGATGGAGGTGGTGCCCGTCCTCGGGCCGAACCTGTCCGCGGTCCGCGCCGCGACCGAGATCGCCGACGACGTCTCCGGCCGGATCGTCACGCCGCTCTCCACGACCTCGCTCGACATCCTCAAGCCCGTCGACGGCAGGGTAGACCTCGCGGCGATCACCGAGCTGTCGCAGAAGATCACCGTCGCCAAGGAGGTCGTCGACGCGGCGCAGACCCGCGTCGAGGGCATCGACCGCGGCCCGCTGGTGCCGCAGGTCGCCTCGGCCCTCGACTCCTTCACTCCGCAGCTGGCCACCGCGACCGCGGCGATGGAGCAGGTCGAGCCGCTCACCGCGATCCTCCCCGACTCCCTCGGAGCGTCCGGTCCGCGCCACTACCTGGTGATGTTCCAGAACCTGGCGGAGTCGCAGGCTCTGGGCGGCGGCGCGTCGTCGGTGATGCAGCTCGACGTCGACGGCGGCGCGATCTCGATCGGCCGTCAGCTGGGCAGCGGCGACTTCCGCGGTCTGGCGCCCGTCACCGTCGACCAGAGCGCGCTCGACACCATCGGCGAGAACATGGCGACGACCTTCAACGTCTCGACCAGCCGCCCCGACTTCCCGACGGCCGCCTCGATCGCCTCGCAGTTCTGGGCGCAGAAGTTCCCCGAGCAGAGGATCGACGGCGTCCTCGCGATCGACCCCGTCGCCCTCTCCTACCTCCTCGGCTCGACCGGGCCGGTGACCCTCACCGACGGCACGGTCCTCACGAGCGAGAACACCGTCTCGACCCTGCTCAACGAGGTCTACTTCCGCTACCCGGAGTCGGTCGTGGCCGAGCGCACCGACGAGTTCTTCTCGGAGGCGAGCGCGACGGTCCTGGGGAAGATCCTCGGCGGGGAGATGGAGCCGACGAAGATGCTCCCGGCGATCGTGAAGGCGGTCGACGAGAGCCGCATCCTCGCCTACAGCTCCGACGCCGACGAGCAGGCGCTCCTCGCGCCCACGCCGATCGCGGGGGTCCTGCCGCAGACGACGACCGACGGGACGACCACCGGAGTGTTCTTCCAGGACGCCTCGGGCGGCTCGAAGATGGACTACTACCTGAGCACGGCGGTCACGCAGTCGAGCGCGGGCCGGTGCGCCGCCTCGGGCGCGGTCTTCACCACCTCCGTCACCGTGACCAACACGATCTCGAAGGCGGTCGCTCGGACGCTGCCCGGCTACGTCGCCGCGGCCGGCGGGCGCGGTGCGTACCCCCTGGGCGACTTCGTCACCAACATCTACGTCTACGGCCCTCCCGGGACCACGGTGTCGAGCGCGGCGTGGGCCGACGGCACCGGCTACGGACCCGAGAGCCTCGACGACCTCGGCCGTCCTGTCTCGAAGGTCGCGGTGCAGCTCTCGCCCGGCCAGTCCGAGACGTTCGACGTGCAGTTCAGCGCCGGCGACGCCTCCGGCTTCGGCGACCAGACCGTGCGGGTGACCCCGATGATCAACCCCACCGCGGTGACGCTGAACGACGAGCCCGCCTGCGGCTGACCGCGCGATCGCGCCCCGAGCACGCCGACCGCTGACGCGCCTCCGGGTCGGTGCTGGACCAGCGCCGAGCACGCCGACCGCTGACGCGCCCCGGGTCGGTGCTAGACCAGCGCCGACCCTGGGATCGAGCTCGTCACGAGCGAGGAGGCGAGGAACGCGGTGGCGATGCAGAGGACGAACCCGATGACCGGGACGAGGAACGCGCGTCGGCCCACGAGGTAGCGCACGACCGTCACGACCACGGCGATCAGCGTCAGCGCGGGGGGCCCGATCAGCGCGATCGAGACGCCCCAGTCGATCCGGTCGAAGTCGCAGGCGAAGTTCTGGCCCTCGCACTGCGCGGGGAAGACCGAGAGGATCGCGGCGAGGTAGCCGAGCACGATCGTGAGCAGGCCGAGGGCGAGGCAGCCGAGGATCGAGAGCACGAGGTCCCAGCGGCGCCGGCGCGGCTTCCCGGCGGCGATGATCTCGCCCACCGAGCGGTAGGCGTCGGATCGGAACTCGTCGTGCGCGGCTCCGGGGCGGGCGGTCGCGGGGCGGGCGGTCGCAGGGCGCGCCGTCGCGGGACGGGCGGCGGGGCGGGAGGCGCCGGCCGAGGCGGCCTCGGCCCGCGCGCGCTTCTTCTTCGACGAGGCCATGCTCAGAAGATCATCGGGCGGTCGTCGTCGAGGGTCGTCTCCAGGTCGAGGTCGACCACCACCGGGACGTGGTCGCTCGGGGCGTCGCCCTTGCGCTCGTCGCGGTGGATCGAGGCGCCGGTGACGAGCTCGCCGAACGCGGGGGAGCCGAGCACGAAGTCGATCCGCAGCCCCTCGTTGCGCGGGAAGCGGAGCTGCTTGTAGTCCCAGTAGGTGTAGCCCTCGGGCACGAGCGGGCGGACGACGTCGCGCAGGCCCGCGTCCTCGAAGGCGGCGAAGGCGGCGCGCTCGGGGATCGAGACGTGCGTGGATCCGGGGCCGAGGCTCGGGTCGCCCACGTCGCTGTCGAGCGGCGCGACGTTCCAGTCGCCGACCAGGGCGAGCGGCAGGTCGGGCTCGGCGGCCAGCCACTCGCGGGTGCTCGCCTCGAGGGCCGCGAGCCACTCGAGCTTGTAGAGGTAGTGCGGGTCGTCGACCGCGCGGCCGTTCGGGACGTAGAGGCTCCAGACGCGCACGCCGTCGACCGTGGCGCCGATCGCGCGGGCCTCGAGCGGGTAGGAGCCGTCGGCCGCCGCCTCCTTCGCGAAGCCGGGCATGCCCGGGAAGCCGATCTGCACGTCCTCCATCGGCAGGCGCGAGGCGATGCCGACGCCGTTCCACTGGCTGAGCCCGACCATCTCGACGTGGTAGCCGGCGTCGGCGAAGGCCTCGTGCGGGAACTGCTCGGGCTTGCACTTGAGCTCCTGCATGGCGAGGACGTCCACGTCCTCGCGCAGGAGCCAGTCGACGACGCGGCCGGTGCGGGCCCGGATGGAGTTCACGTTCCAGGTGGCGATGCGCATCCTGGAAGTGTAGGAGCCGCCGCCGACACGTCTCCTGCGCGTCCTCCGCGCGTCCCGGCGGCCGCGGGCCGGGGGAGTCATCCCCTCGGCGGATTGCGGAACCGGTGTCGGTGGTCGATGGTTGTCTAGCGCCGTCCCGACCGGCCGTTCGTCGCGCCGTCCGGACGCCGCCGTCGCCCGCGCCGTGCGGGCCCGACGGGCTCCCCGGCGCTCCGCGCTCCCCAGCCCGGTCCCCTCCCCTCCCGCTCCTGCTCCGCCCCTCCGGAGGACCCATGATCCTGCTCCGCCTCGCCTCCGCCTACGCGAAGCCCTACGCGCGCTGGGTGGCCGCCGTCGTCGTGCTGCAGCTCGTCGCGACGCTCGCCGCGCTCTACCTGCCGAGCCTCAACGCCGAGATCATCGACCAGGGCATCGGCCGCGGCGACACCGACTTCATCTGGGGCACCGGCATGACCATGCTCGGGGTCTGCGTCGTGCAGGTCGCCGCGGCGATCGGAGCCGTCTACTTCGGCGCCCGCACCGCCATGTCCGTCGGCCGCGACCTGCGCCGCGACGTCTACCGCCGCGTCGACTCGCTCAGCGGGCTCGAGGTCGGCGGCTTCGGCACGGCCACCCTGATCACCCGCGGCACGAACGACGTGCAGCAGGTGCAGATGCTCGTGCTGATGACCCTCAACTTCATGGTCTCCGCGCCGATCATGTGCGTCGGCGGCATCGTCTTCGCCCTGCGCGAGGACGCCGGCCTCTCCTGGCTGGTCTGGGTGTCGGTGCCGCTGCTGTTCGTCGTGGTCGGCTTCCTGGTGTTCCTGCTGCTGCCGCTGTTCCGCCTCATGCAGGACCGGATCGACGGGATCAACAGCGTGCTGCGCGAGCAGATCACGGGCATCCGCGTGGTGCGCGCCTTCGTGCGCGAGCCGTTCGAGTCCGAGCGGTACCGCAAGGCCAACGCGGCGATCACCGAGGTGTCGATCAAGGTCGGCAACATCTTCGTGCTGATGTTCCCCGCGATCATGATGATCCTGCACCTGGCCACCGCGGCCGTGCTGTGGTTCGGCGGGCAGCGGGTCGACGCCGGTCAGATGCAGGTGGGCTCGCTCACCGCATTCCTGCAGTACCTCCTCCAGATCCTCACCGCCGTGATGATGGGCGTCTTCATGGTGATGATGATCCCGCGCGCGGTCGTCTGCGCCGAGCGGATCCAGCAGGTGCTCGACGCCCGCACCAGCCTCACTACACCCGAGGGCGGAGTCCTGACGCCCGCGCGCGGCCGCGTCGAGTTCTCCGGGGTCGTCTTCGGCTACCCGGGCGCCGAGCGCCCCGTGCTCTCGGGCATCGACATCGTCGCGGAGCCGGGCCGCACCACGGCCGTCGTCGGCTCCACCGGCGCCGGCAAGACCACCCTGCTCGGCCTCGTGCCGCGCCTGTTCGACCCGCAGGAGGGCACCGTCACGATCGACGGCGTGCCCGTCTCCTCCCTCGACCGGGCGCAGCTCGCCGAGGTGATCGGGCTCGTGCCCCAGCGCCCCTACCTCTTCTCGGGGACGATCGCCTCGAACCTGCGCTTCGGCCGCCCCGACGCGACGGACGCCGAGCTGTGGGAGGCGCTGCGCATCGCCCAGGGCGAGGACTTCGTGCGGAGCAAGGAGCACGGGCTCGACGAGCCGGTCTCGCAGGGCGGCACCAACGTCTCCGGCGGGCAGCGCCAGCGGCTCTGCATCGCGCGCGCCCTCGTCGCGAAGCCGCGGGTCTACCTGTTCGACGACTCGTTCTCGGCGCTCGACGTCGCGACCGATGCGCGGCTGCGGGAGTCGCTGGCCGACGCCACCACCGACGCGACCGTGATCATCGTGGCCCAGCGGGTGTCGACCATCCGCCACGCCGACCAGATCGTCGTGCTCGACGCGGGCCGCGTCGTCGGCCGCGGCACGCACGACGAGCTCCTCGAGACGAACGCGACCTACCGCGAGATCGTCGAATCCCAGCTGAGCGTCGAAGGAGTGTCCTGAGATGGCGCGCACACGCGACACCACCGCCCCCGAGGAGACGACGTCCCCCGAGCCCGAGTTCGAGCCCGGCGAGGGCGACGGCGGCATGTTCGGGGACGGGCCGCCCGCCCGCAAGGCGCAGAACTTCTGGCCCTCGGCCAAGCGCCTCTTCTCGCTGCTCGGCCCCGAGCGCGCCCGGATGGTCCTCGTGGTCGCCCTGGTCTCGCTGTCGGTCGTCCTCACCGTCATCGCGCCCAAGATCCTCGGGCAGGCGATGGACACGATCTTCAACGGCGTGATCGGCTCGCAGCTCCCCGCCGGCGTCCCGCTCGAGCAGATCATCGAGCAGCAGCGCGCCTCGGGCAACGGCACCTTCGCCGACATGCTGGCCAAGACCGACATCGTGCCCGGCGCGGGCATCGACTTCGTGGTCCTCGGCCGCCTGATCATCATCGTGCTGCTGATGTACGTCGTCGCGTCGGTGCTCATGTGGGCGCAGGGCTACATCCTCAACGGCCTCGTGATGCGGGTGGTCTTCGACCTCCGCCAGGACATCGAGGCCAAGCTCAACCGCCTTCCGCTGCGCTTCTTCGACACCCGGCAGCGCGGCGACGTGATGTCGCGCGTCACGAACGACGTCGACAACATCCAGACGGCGCTGCAGCAGGCCTTCTCGCAGCTGGTGCAGTCGGTGCTCACCATCATCGGCATCGCCGCGATGATGTTCATCGTCTCGTGGCAGCTCGCGCTGATCGCGCTGATCTCGATCCCGCTCTCGGGCGTGATCGCGGGCGTGATCGGCGCCCGCTCCCAGAAGCTCTTCGCCGCCCAGTGGAAGAACACGGGCGCGCTCAACGGCCACATCGAGGAGACCTTCTCCGGGCTCGAGATCGTCCGCGCCTTCGGCCGCGACCGCGAGATGCTCGAGGAGTTCGACCGCCGCAACGACAGCCTCTACACCGCCTCGTTCGGCGCCCAGTTCGTCTCGGGCATGATCATGCCCGCGATGACCTTCGTCTCCTACCTCTCCTACGTGCTCATCGCCGTGGTCGGCGGCCTGCGGGTCGCCTCCGGTCAGCTGACGCTCGGCGACGCGACCGCGTTCATCCAGTACTCGCGCGAGTTCACCCAGCCGGTGACCCAGCTGGCGAGCATGGCGAACATGCTGCAGTCCGGCGTCGCCTCGGCCGAGCGCACGTTCGAGCTGCTCGACGCCGAGGAGCAGGAGCCGGAGACGGCGACCGCGTCGCTCCCGCAGCGCACCGACGGCCACGTGGAGTTCGAGGGCGTCTCGTTCTCGTACGACGCGGAGCAGCCGCTGATCGAGGACCTGACCTTCTCGGCGCAGCCCGGGCAGACGGTCGCCATCGTCGGTCCGACCGGGGCGGGCAAGACCACGCTGGTCAACCTGGTCATGCGCTTCTACGAGCTCACCGGAGGGCGCATCCTGCTCGACGGCGTCGACATCACGAGCCTCGCGCGCGGCGATCTGCGCTCGCGCGTGGGCATGGTGCTGCAGGACGCGTGGCTCTTCCAGGGCACCATCCGCGAGAACATCCGCTACGGGCGCCTGGACGCGACCGACGAGGAGATCGTCGACGCGGCGAAGGCCACCATGGTCGACCGCTTCGTGCGCCAGCTGCCCGACGGCTACGACACGGTGCTGGACGCCGACGGCGGCAGCGTCTCGGCGGGCGAGCGGCAGCTGATCACTATCGCGCGCGCGTTCCTCGCGAACCCGTCGCTGCTGATCCTCGACGAGGCCACCTCCTCGGTCGACACCCGCACGGAGCTGCTCGTGCAGCACGCGATGAACGCGCTCCGCACCGACCGGACCTCGTTCGTCATCGCGCACCGGCTCTCCACGATCCGCGACGCCGACACCATCCTGGTGATGGAGTCGGGCCGGATCGTCGAGCAGGGCGCGCACGAGGCGCTCCTGAAGCAGCGCGGCGCCTACTACGAGCTCTACATGACACAGTTCCGCGGAGGAGGCGACGAGGCGGGCGAGCACGCCGCAGCGGGCGCGCTCCCGAGCGGGGGAGGGGTCGCCCCGTAGAGTAGGCGCGTGACCGACGCACGCCAGCAGCTCATCGAGTACATCGGCTCCGACGCCGTCTTCCACGGGGACTTCACCCTCACGAGCGGCAAGAAGGCGTCGTACTACGTCGACCTGCGCCGCGTGAGCCTCGACCACCGGGTCGCGCCGCTGATCGGGCAGGTCATGCTCGACCTCATCGCGCCGATCGAGCGCGTCGACGCCGTCGGCGGCCTCACGATGGGAGCCGACCCGATCGCCGCCGCGATCCTCCACCAGGGCGCCGCCCGCGGTCTCGCCTACGACGCGTTCGTCGTGCGCAAGGAGCCCAAGGACCACGGCCGCGGCCGGCAGGTCGAGGGCCCCGACCTCGAGGGCAAGCGCGTCGTCGTCGTCGAGGACACGTCCACCACCGGCGGCTCGCCGCTGAAGGCGATCGAGGCCCTGCTGAAGGTCGGCGCCGAGATCGCAGGAGTCGCCGTCGTCGTCGACCGCGCGACCGGGGCCCGCGAGATCATCGAGGACGCCGGCTACCCGTACTTCGCCGCGATCGGTCTGGCCGACCTCGGCCTGAGCTGATGGTCGACGAGGGGGGACGCGGCGGGGGCCCGGGAGGCGGCGAGCACCCGGAGCCGGAGGGCCGCGAGTCCGAGGGCCGCGAGCCGGAGGGCCGCGAGCCCGAGCCTGCTGGATCGGAGACCTCCGAGCCGGAGCGTGCCGAGCCGGAGCGACCCGAGCCGGAGCGTCCCGTCGGCAGCAGCGAGTGGCTGCTCCAGCAGCTCAGCGGCGGCCGCCTGAAGAGCATCTTCGACTCGCCCCGCCCCGTCCCTCCCGTGGAGGAGTCGCGCGCGGAGCGGACGTCCGGTCCTGCTGAGTCCGCAGCCGACGAGGCCCACGCGTCAGCGGAGGAGCGGAGCGTTGCGAGCGAGTCGGCCTCCTCCGCCGACGCGGCCGGACCGTCGTCGAGCGCCCGCGACCGCGACCGCGACAGCAACAGCGACAGCGACAGCAACTCCGACGCGGCGCCGCGCCGTGCCCCTGCCGCTCCGGTCGGCCTGTGGCCGGGGGAGCCCGTGCTGAGCGCGACGCCGGCCGCCGAGGAGGACGGCGGCGACCTCCCGAACCCCGCGGACGACTCCGCTCGGGTGGAGGAGCAGGACGCCGACGCCGACCGCGGAACGGTCGCGGAGCCGGAGCGCTCCTCCGGCCGCGACGGCGTCCCCGCCGAGGGACGGAGCTCTCGGGGCGACGACACGGGAGCCCGCGCCATGGGAGCGCCCGAGACGAGTGCCCGCGAGACGAGTGCCCGCGAGACGGGTGCCGGTGGGACGACTGCCCGCGGGACGAGCGCCTCCGACGCGGACGTGTCCGACGAGGACGACTCCGACGAGGACGCCTTCGACGCGTTCTTCGCCCCCCTCCGCGACGACGCCGACGGCTCCGACGCCTCCACCGATGCCGGCCGCACCGAGGTGCACCGCCGCGGGGCGGACTCCGTGCGCCCGGTCCTGCCGCACACCGACCCTCCCGCCGACCTTCCGACCGCCCCCGCCGGGCTGCGCAGCGCCCACCGGCCGGACGACGAGCCCGATGCCGGATCCTCGACCGACGTCGACCCGGCGGGCCGCTCCGGCGTCCCCTCCCCCGCCGACGGACGCCCGGTCGGCGCGACCCCGCCGACTCCGCGCGAGCAGACTCCGCCCGCCGTCTACGAGTGGCCCGACCCGCGCGGGGACTGGGACCAGCCGCCCGTGTGGGAGCAGGTCGTCGCTCCGCATGACGAGCCCGACGAGGACGGCGGCGACGAGGAGCTGTGGCGCGAGACCGCCGGCGCCTACTCGTGGAACCTCGAGCCGGCCGCCGAGCCCGCCGACCGCGCCGAGCCCGGGCCCTTCCGCACCGCTCCCGCGGCCGCCCACGTCAACGCCGCTCCGCCGCGGAAGCGCCGCTCCGCCCGGTCCCGACCCGAGAGCCGCGAACGCGACTCGGCGCCCGCTGCAGCGCCCGCGTGGCGCACGCTCAGCCGACGCCGGCTCCTGATCGGCCTGATCGCGGCGGGTGCGGTGATCATCCTCGCCGGGCTCTTCGCGATCGGCATCGCCGTCGGGAGCGCCGGCGGCCGAGCAGAGCCGCAGGCCGTCCCGGTCGTCAGCGAGACGCCCACGGCGGAGCCGACCCCCTCGCCCACGCCGACCGCGACCCTCCCGACCGTCGGACCGCTGCCCGTCGGCACCTGGGCTTGGAGCGCGCTCCTCGGCGGCGAGTGCGTCGAGCCCTTCGACTCCGTCTGGGCGGAGGAGTTCACCGTCGTGGACTGCGCGGGGGCCCACTCCGCCCAGCTCGTCTCCGCCGCGGAGCTGACCGACGCGGCGTTCCCCGGCCAGGACGCCCTGGCCGTCACCGTCTCCTCGCTCTGCCAGGCGCAGGGCGTCGTGGACGTCGCCGCGGCCGAGACCTACGGCGACGTGCAGGTCGCCGGTGCGTTCCCCGTCACCCAGGAGCAGTGGGACGCGGGCGAGCGCAGCTACTACTGCTTCGTCGACCGGGCGGGCGGCGGCGAGCTGACCGGCTCCCTCGCCGGCACTCCCTCAGCCTGACGCGCGCCGTCGCTCGGGCCTCGTCGGACGCCGCCGGGCACCGGCCCGGTGCACCCGGCCGAGCCGCGGAGCGCCCAGTAGGATCGCTCGTCGTGCAGGAGAACGAGGCGACCCCCGCGACCGGACCCACCGCCTCCGTGGAGCTCACCACGAACGGCGTCGGCCCCTGGCAGGGGGAGCGGCCCGAGGACGACCGCCTCGACCCGGAGCTGCTGGAGCGCGGCGACGCGCGCAACGTGGTCGACCGCTTCCGCTACTGGCGGATGGACGCGATCGTCGCGGAGCTCGACCGCACGCGGCACCCGTTCCACGTCGCGATCGAGAACTGGCAGCACGACATGAACATCGGCTCGATCGTCCGCAGCGCCAACGCGTTCGGCGCGGAGGGCGTCCACATCGTCGGCCGGCGGCGGTGGAACAAGCGCGGCGCGATGGTCACCGACCGCTACCAGCACGTCCAGCACCACGAGACGGTGGCCGACCTCGTGCAGTGGGCCGCGGAGGCGGACGTGCCCCTCCTCGCCGTCGACAACGTCCCCGGCTGCGTGCCGATCGAGACCTACCGGCTCCCCGAGCGCTGCCTCCTGCTGTTCGGGCAGGAGGGACCCGGCCTCTCGGAGGAGGCGATCGCCGCCTCGGAGGCCGTGCTCGAGATCTCGCAGTTCGGCTCGACCCGGTCGATCAACGCCTCGGCGGCGGCAGCCGTCGCGATGCACGCCTGGGTGCTGCAGCACGTCCGCTTCTGACCCCCGCGAGCCGCGGTGCCGTGTCAGGAGCCGGCGCCCGACCCGCTGCCGGGCCGCCGGGACTCAGACCGCCGAATCCGGCGGGAACTCCGACTCCAGCGGCTCCGACGACAGGAGCTCGTGCACCCCGCTCAGCACCTCGTCCGGGCGGAACGGATAGCGCTCGATCTCGGCCTCGTCGCTGATCCCCGTCAGCACCAGCACGGTGTGCAGGCCCGCTTCGATGCCCGCGACGATGTCGGTGTCCATCCGGTCGCCGATCATCCCGGTGTTCTCGCTGTGCGCGCCGATCTTGTTCATCGCCGAGCGGAACATCATCGGGTTCGGCTTGCCGACGACGTACGGATCCTTGCCCGTCGCCTTCGTGATGAGCGCCGCGATCGCCCCCGTCGCCGGGAGCACGCCCTCGGCACTCGGCCCCGTCGCATCGGGATTGGTGACGATGAAGCGCGCACCCGCGACGATCAGGCGGATCGCCTTCGTGATCGCCTCGAAGCTGTAATTGCGGGTCTCGCCCACGACCACGTAGTCCGGCGCCGTCTCCGTCATGATGAAGCCCGCCTCGTGCAGCGCGGTGGTGATCCCCGCCTCGCCGATCACGAACGCGCTCCCGCCCGGCTTCTGCGACGCGCAGAAGTCCGCCGTCGCCAGAGCGCTCGTCCAGATCCGCTCCTCCGGCACGTGCAGCCCCGACCCGCGCAGCCGCGCCGCCAGATCCCGCGGCGTGAAGATCGAGTTGTTCGTCAGCACCAGGAACGGGGTGCCCGAATCGGTCCACTCCTGGATCAGCTCGGGCGCGCCGGGGAGCGCCTTGTTCTCGTGCACCAGCACGCCGTCCATGTCCGTGAGCCAGGCCTCGACTTCACTGCGGTTCGTCGCCATGGGTCGATGCTATCGGCGGCACCCCCGCGCACGACGGCGGCGACCGGCGAACCGCCCGGCTCCCTCCGCTGACGCCCCTGTGGAGGGACGACCGTCGTGCGCCGGACGGCCGAACCCCGGACCCGCACAGCCTCGAGCGGGATAGCCTGGGAGGCATGAGTGGCGAGAACCTGCTGGGCCCCGAACCGACCCTCCTCCCCGACGAGCCCGCGGTCACCGCGGCCCTCGCGAAGCACGCGAACCCGGGAGCCGTCGAATTCGCCGCCCTCGCCGCCGCCCACCCGCGCTCCCCGCTGGCCTGGGCACTGCTCGCCGACAGCGTCTGGGGCATCGACGCGGCCCTCCCCTCCTACGCCTACGCCCGCGTCGGCTACCACCGCGGCCTCGACCTCCTCCGCGGAGCCGGCTGGCGCGGCCAGGGCCCCATCCCCTGGCGCCACGGACCCAACCGCGGATTCCTGCTCTCCCTCTACGCCCTCCGCCGCGCCGCCGACTCCATCGGCGAGACCGAGGAGGTCACCCGCCTCACCCAGTTCCTCCAGCAGGCCGACCCGATCGCCATCGAGGAGATCGAGCGGTACCACGAGGACGCGTTACCCCCTACCGCCGCCATCATCATCCTCGGCAACGACTAGGCGCCGCCCGGGTGCGGTTCTGGCGGCGTTGTCGTCGGGCGCCGTAGCGCCGCTACGGCTTCCTCCTCCGCCTTGCCAGAACCGCACCCGGACGCCGCCTAGCCCTGTGCTGGTGGGGTGGGCGCCGTGCCTGCGGCACGAGCGCGGGGCGCCGTGCCGGGGGCACGAGCGGCGGCGGGGGGCTTGAGCGGGAGGCCGTGCCTGCGGCACGAGCCTGCTCGCGCGGGAGTGCGGGGGCCGTGCCTGCGGCACGAGCCTGGTCGGGGGGTATGCGGGGGCCGCGCCTGCGGCGCGAGCCTGGTCGGGGTGGAGGAGTCTGGCCGTGGTTGCGGCACGAGCGTGGTGCGGGTGCTGGAGGGTCGGGCCGTGCCTTCGGCATGAGCCGCTTCGGGCGCGGGGGTACGGACGTGCGTTCGGCGCGCGTCCGGCCTCGGGTGGCTGGTGGGTGATCGAGGCGGCGCGCGGGGGCTGCGGCAGGATGGGGGGATGGAC
>NZ_PSWJ01000025.1:0-53011 GCF_002932775.1 Rathayibacter sp. AY1B8
CCGCCTCCCTCCCGCTCAGCTGGCCCCTCGCGAGTCGAACCCCTCTCCACCCGGCCCGGACCGCCCCCGCGCGACGCGCCGGCGGAGGAGCGCTGCGGGACGCTCCTCCCCCGGCCCGTCGCGCGGGGGCGCTCCGGGCCGGGTGGAGAGGGGATCAGCTCGCGAAGGTCCAGGTGAGCGGGAGCGAGGCGGACAGGCCCTGGTAGGCGTTGGTGGCCGACGAGTCGAGGGTCACGGCGATGGAGAAGGGGGTGGAGGTGCCGGGGGTGACCGGGGCGGTGTTGAGGGTCTTGACGGCCGAGCCGGCGAGGGTCGCGGCGGTGCCGGTGAAGACGGTGGTCCCGCCGGAGGTGATCACGACGTTGAGCTTGCCGCAGAAGTCGGTGGCGGAGCCGGAGGCGCCGGCCGCGACGTTGTTGCTCTGCGAGCAGGTGGCGCCGGGGGTCAGCGTGAAGGTGTTGGCGTTGACGGTGCCGGTGTTCTTCAGCGTGATCGCGGTGGTGACGGTCTGGCCGGGGACCATCGTGGTCGATCCGCCGAACTTGTTGATGGTCGCGCAGGTCGCGGTGTTGGTGCTGATCGAGCCGCCGTCGGTGCTGAGGCAGGTGATGGGGCTGGCACCGGTCGACTTCTCCTCCATGACGAGCGAGCCGGAGGCGGCGGTGTTGCCGGTGTTGGAGATGCTCGCGACGAAGCCGGACAGGGTGCCGGACATCGAGACGGAGAGGAGAGCGGCGGCGGCGATGCTCGTCGCGATGGCGAGGGGAGCGAAGCGGACGCGCTTGGACTTGGCGGTGTGGGTCGACATGGCAGGACTCCTGATCGGGTGGGGCGGGCTGATGCTGAAGGGGGAGGGTCCGGCTGGTGGTCCGCCGAACTCGATTGACCGCTAAGTTACTTGATGACCAAGATACATTGCAATCGTTCTTTCACCCCCTGTCCGGGTGACAGGCCGGGACCCCCGAGGGCGACCCGTACGATGACCCCAGCCCTACCCCGAGAAGGACGAATGACCACCGAGAGACCGACCCCGCGCGACGTCGACCAGGACGCGCCCGCCGTGCAGCTGCGGCAGTCGCTCCGGCTGCTCGAGAACGCGCAGCGGCACCTCCGCGCGAGCATCGCCGCGGGCGTGGGCGTGGGCATCTCGGAGCTCACCGCGCTCGAGGTGCTCGGCGAGTCGCCCGACCTCACGCCGAAGTGGCTGGGTCTCGAGCTCTCCCTCTCGACGGGCGCCGTGACCGCGCTCCTCGACCGGCTGGCGACCGCCGGCCACGTCGACCGGCTCGCCAACCCGCAGGACCGCCGCAGCGTCCTGCTGCGCCTCACCGCCTCCGGGGAGCAGCTGCTCGCGCAGGTGGACGAGCGCTACGACGAGGTCAGCGCGGAGGTGCTGAAGGCCTCCCCCGGGCTGAACGGCATGGCGGACGACCTGGCGCGTGCCGCCGCGGTCATCACCGCGCACACGATCCGCTGATCCGCGCCAGTCGCTAGGAGTCCAGCGCCCGGGTCAGGGTCCAGACGTTGCGCCCCTCCGAGCGCTCGTGCTCGAACGTGGTCGTCAGCGCCTGGATGAGGGCGAGCCCGCGGCCCGACTCCGCGAAGACGTCCGGCATCTCCCGCGGCCCCGTGCCGATTTCCGGCGGATCGGCCGTGTCGACCAGCTCCGCGTGGATCGCGTCTCCCTCGACGCGCACGACGAGGCGGCAGACGATCGTCGTCGTCGACGTCGCGTGCTGGATGACGTTGTCGACCAGCTCGACCAGCGCCGTCTCGACGGCCATGCGGTCGCGGGCCGGCAGGTCCGGCCGCTCGCCCCAGAGCCCGGCGAGCATCTCGTGGACGACCTCGGTGTCGTCCGGGGGCGTGCGGAACCCGACGCTGCGCTCAGTCACGGTACGCGTCGCCGGTGGTGTCGAAGAGGGTGAGCACCCGGTCCAGGTTGGACAGCTGCAGCACCATCACGACCTGCCCGCTGGGAGCCGCGATCCGCAGGTCGCCGCCCGCCTGCCGCGCGGTCTTGAGAGCGCCGACCAGGGCGCCGAGACCGGAGGAGTCCATGAACGTCACCGCGCTGAGCTCGACGACGATGCGGGGGCTGCCCTCGTCGATCGCCCGGCGGACGGCCGAGCGCAGCTCCGGAGCCGAGGCCGCGTTGAGCCGCCCCTCCCCCCGCAGCACGGCGATGTCGGGGGCGATCGTCTCGGTCGTGAACGTCATGCGGGGTCCTTCTCGGCGGAGCGGTCGGCGCCCGTGCGGGTCAGCACGAGGGCGGTGATGTCGTCGGACGCGGAGCCGGAGGCGGCGAGCGCCCTCAGCGCCTGCAGGAACTCGGCGGTGTCGGCGGAGTCGCGGGCGAGGTCGACCGCGCGCGCCAGGGACTGCAGGGTCCCGTCGTAGAGGTCGAGGACGCCGTCGGTGAAGGCCAGGAGCGAGTCGCCGACCGCGAGCTCCACGGTCTGGGTGATCCAGCCGCCGTCCTCCGCGATGCCCAGCGGGAGGCCCAGTGCCGCGAGCCGCTGGAACGAGCCGTCGGCGCGGAGGAGGACGGTGAGCCCGTGGCCCGCGTCGACGAAGTCGATCCGGCCGGACGCGGTGTCGAGGCGCCCGTGGAAGAGGGTCGCGAAGGTCTCGGTGGCCGTGAAGTCGTCGTGCAGCTGCGCGCTCACCGCGCTGACGACCGCGTCGGGGTCGCCGCCCAGGCGCGCCCGGAACGCGGAGCGGATGGACGCGGCCACGATCGCCGCTGCCGTCCCCTTGCCCATCACGTCCACGAGGGTCAGGTCGACCGTCTCGTCGTCGCCGCGCCAGCTGTAGAAGTCGCCGGTGATCGTCCACCGCGGCAGCGAGAGCCCCGAGAGCTCGTAGCCGGCAGGGTGGTGGAGGGAGGAGGGAGCCATCTGCGTCTGCATGTCGGCGGCGCGGTCGCGCTCCGCCGTGTCGCGCAGCTCCCGCTCGACCCACTCGCCGAACTCCTCGAGCAGCTGCCGCTCGTCCGGGGTGAGGCTCCGGGGCACGAAGTCGATGAGGCAGAGGGTGCCCAGCTGCAGGTCGCCCTCGACCGACAGCGGCCGCCCGGCGTAGAAGCGGACGTGCGGGTACCCCGCGACGTGCTCGTGCCCGGCCCACGCCTCGTCGGCACCGAGGTCCGGCACGACGAAGGTGGTGCGCTTCTCGAGCGTCGCGTCGCAGAAAGTGCCGGCGCGCGGGTAGGCGAGCACGGCGTCCGGACGCTGCGGGGACTTCGTGAACAGCGTGGTGTCGTCGAGGAAGTGGATCTCGGCCACGGGCACGCGGAACAGCTCCTCGGCCATCCGTGTGATCCGGTCGAAGCGCTCCTCCGGAGCCGACCCCATCATCTCGAGCGCCTCGAGCGCCACCAGCCGCGGATCCTGCTCGGCCTCGATCATCCGTGCCCCCTTCCCCCTGCGCGCCGCGCCGGGACTCCCCGGAGCGCACACGCACCTCCGACCGTATCGCCCCGCTTGACGGGTGGGGGACCTTCGGCGCCTCTGTACCCCTCACGGGGTACGGCTGTCGCAGATCGCGCGGTCGGGAGCGTCGGCGGTGGCCGATCCCGGCCGTCCTCGCCTCCGCCTCTTGCCGCCGGACGGAGCGGACCCCTACTCTTCACCCGACGCTCCCCCGGCGACCCGCGAGCACCCGAAGCCCGCAGGCTCGTGGGCGTCGCCTCAGGAGCGCCCGTGCCCACTCAGCCGCGTCCCCTCCGCCGATCGCGCGCGGAGACGAACCGACCCTCTCGATCCGACGCGCCCCGGCGCGGGAGCCCACTCGCTGCGGCGCTCCTGCTCGTGACCGTCCTGATCCTCCCGCTCGCCACCGCGCCGACAGCGTCCGCCGTCGACTCGGCGGGCGACGAGTACGACGCGATGCGCCTCGCCCTCGTCGCCGATCTGACGGGCACGATCCCGGGAAGCGGGAGCGTCGGCGGCCTCGCCGCGGCGAAGGGCCGCCTCGTCGCCGAGGCCGAGGGCTACTGGTCGACGCTCGAGACCGACGGCGGCGAGCCCTGGCCCGATCTGGTCACGGGCACCTCGGCGGTGGAGGTGTGGACCGCCTACAAGCGGGTCACCGTCCTCGCGACCGCGCTGAAGACCCCCGGCACCGCCCTCAGCGGCGACCCGGCGCTCCTCCGCGACGTCGTCACGACCGCCGACTGGCTCTCGGCGAACCGCTACAACCGCTCCACCACCGGCACCTCCCGCTGGTGGGAGCAGCAGATCGGCATCCCGCTCGAGCTGAACAGCATCACCGCCCTCCTCTACCCCGACCTCTCGGCGGCGCAGGTGCAGGCCTACCTGTCGGCCTCGACGCGCTTCGCCGACACCGTCACCCGGACCGGCGCCAACCGCGTCTGGACGGCGGCGGTCATCGCCGGGCGGGCAGTGCTTCTGAAGCAGCCGGCGAAGATCGCGGAGGCGGCCGCCGGCATCGACCCGGCGCTGAGGACGGTGGCGTCCGGCGACGGCTTCCACGCCGACGGCTCCTTCGTGCAGCACAGCGTCTTCGCCTACAGCGGCGGGTACGGGCTCTCGATGCTCGACACCCTCGACGACCTGTACTCGCTGCTCGACGGCTCCCGCTGGGAGATCACGAGCCCGGAGGGGCTCGGCGTGTACGACCGGCTCGCCTCCTCCTTCGCCCCCGTCACCTGGTGCGGCGCCGTGATGTCGACGGTCCGCGGCCGCGAGACCGCGCGGGCGGAGTCGGAGGACGGCGACGTCGGCGTCCAGCTGCAGGCGGCGGTGCTGCGCCTCGCCGACAGCGCCCCGCCCGCGGTCCGGACCCGGACGAACGCGCTGGCGAAGAGCTGGCTGGCCTGCAACGCCGGCAGCCCCGTGAGCATCGAGACGGCCGGATCCGTCAGCGACGTCGTGCGCGCGCGGCTCGTCCTCGCCGACACGGGCCTGACCGCGACCCCGATCGGCTCGGGCGTCCGGGCCTTCGCCGGCATGGACCGCTTCACGCGGACCACGGCGACCTCGGGCTTCGCCGTCGGCCTGTCGAGCACGCGGATCGCCCGCTACGAGTCGCTCAACGGCGAGAACCGCAGCGGCTGGTACACCGGCGACGGCGCGACCTCGCTCCACCTGGGCAGCGGGCGCCAGTACGACGACGGCTACTGGGCCACGGCGAACCCGTACCGGATGCCCGGCACCACCGAGGACACGATCGTCCGGAGCGCGGGCGAGGGCGCGTCGTCCCGCCCGACGACGACCTTCACCGGGAGCCTCGAGAGCCCGTCGCGGCGGACGGGGATCGCGGCGCTCGACTTCGACGCGGCGTCGGTGAGCCTGGTCGCGAAGAAGGCCTGGTTCACCTTCGACGACGAGATCCTCGCGCTCGGCTCCGGGATCACGGCGACCGACATGTCCGGGACCGGCTGGGACGGGGTGCGCCGGCGCGCGGAGACGGTGATCGACGACCGCCGCGACGTCGCTCCCGACGCGAGGCTCCGCGTCGACGGCGTCCTCCGCGGTGCGGAGGCGACCGCCACGAGCACCGCCCGCTGGGCCTCGATCACCGGCTCCGCGGAGTCGGTGGGCTACGTCTTCCCGACGCCGATCGCCCTGACCGCGCAGGGGCGGACCCGCACCGGAGCCTGGAGCGCCGTGAGCGCCGCCGGTCCGACGGCGCCGGTGACCGGCCACTACTACTCCCTCACGACGAGCCACGGCACGAACCCGACCGGCGCCTCGTACGCGTACACGGTCCTCCCCGGCGCCTCCGAGGCGGCGACCGCCGCGTACGCGGCGGACCCGGACGTGACCGTGCTCAGCAACACACCCCAGCTGAGCGCCGCCCGCGACCGCTCGACCGGCACCGTGAGCGCCGTGTCGTGGAAGGCCGGGACCACGAGCCCCGTCCTCGTCGGAGGCACCCGGGTCGCGAGCATCACCGGCGCCGGACTGGTCTCGATCCGGGAGGACGCGGACACGGTGACCGTCTCGACCGTCGACCCGACGCAGGTCTCGACGAGCGCGCTCACCGTGACGCTCGCGCGGCCGACCGCGGGCACGGTGTCCTCGAGCGCCGCCCTGAGCGTGACGAGCAGGACGAGCACCGCGACGACGATCACGTTCCGGCCGAACGGGCTGAAGGGAGCGACGGCGTCCATCGTGCTCGCGAAGAGGGCCGCCACTCCGGTGCCGACGGCCACGCCCACGCCGACCGCCACCGCCGCGCCGACCTCGACGCCGACCGCCACCGCGACTCCGCTCGCCGCCGTCGGGGCCGGCACCCACCAGAACGGCTCGCCGGCCGTCGCCGTCACGGGCACCTGGTCCACGACCTCCTCCTCCGCGGACAGCGGCGGCGGTGTCTCCTTCTCGTCGACAGGGGGCGCCTCCGCCACCCTCCGCTTCACCGGCACCGGAGTCTCGTGGGTGAGCCGCCGGTCCAGCACGTCCGGGATCGACGAGGTCCGCCTCGACGGCGTCCTCGTGGCCTCGGTCGACCGCTACAGCGCCACCACCCGCTCCGCCCAGACCGTCTGGACCAGCGGGACCCTGCCCGCCGGCACCCACACCGTCACGATCACCCGCGGCAGCACGCGGAATCCGGCGGCGACCGGGGGCAACCTGATCCACGACGCCTTCGTCGTGAGGGGCTGACGGCCCGGCTACCACCGGCCGCGGTGCCTGGCCAGGCCCTCGCCTGGCGGCGGGCGGGCCCGTAGCGTCGCCCGGACCGATCGACCCGCCGGGGTCACGACGAGAGGACGCGCCATGAGCAGCACGAGCGACATGATCCGGAGCCACCCCGAGGAGCTGCGCGGCGTCGATCCGGAGGTCCTGGCCGAGTGCATCGACGCGTGCGGCGCCTGCGCGCTCACCTGCACCGCCTGCGCCGACGCGTGCCTCGGCGAGGAGTCGGTCGCCGAGCTGGTCCACTGCATCCGCACCGACCTCGCCTGCGCCGACGTGTGCGCCGCGACCGGCGCCGTGCTCTCCCGCCGCGGCGTCGTCGGATCCGCGGCCGTCCGCGCCCTCGTCGACGCCTGCCTCCTGGCCTGCCGCGCCTGCGCCGACGACTGCGAGCAGCACGCCGGGATGCACCAGCACTGCCGGATCTGCGCCGAGGCCTGCCGCCGCTGCGAGCAGGCGTGCGAGAGGCTGCTCGCGCAGCTCTGAGCACGGGCTCCACCGCGGAACGCCGGCGGAAGGCCTCCCCCACCGGACTCGACGGGCGGCTGTCAACCGTCCTGCCCTGCGCGTCCGGCGCTCCGCGGAGGTCATCGCCCACATCGAGCTCGAGACGCGCCGCATGCAGCCGGCCCGCCCCTCCTGGAGCGAGGAGATGACGGACATCCCGCCGCTGGACTTCCTCGAGTACACGGACATCGCCGACCTCGAGGACGCCCGGCGCGACCCGACGGACTAGGCCGCCGCCGGCTCCTCGGTGGAGCGGGAGTCGCTGAGTGACAGCGAGCCGATCGTCGCGATCACGCCGACGAGGACCGCTACGACCAGGAAAGCGACCCGCTCACCCGCGAAGAAGCTCCGGACGAGGTCCGCGCTCCACGCGCCCGCCGGGAGGGTGGTCGCCACCAGTGCGGCGATCAGCGTGCCGACGACGGCCGTGCCGATGCTGGTGCCGATCTCCTGGGCCGTGTCGTTGAGCGCCGCACCGATCGAGGTGCGGTTCGCGGGCATCGCCTCGACGAGGGCGACGGCGCAGATGGTCATGATCGTCCGCAGGCCCACCGTCATCACGACCATCATCACGGCGATCGCGAGGTAGCCCCGGTCCACCGCCCAGGACATCCCGAGCAGCGCGCCGACCAGGAGCCCGGTGCCGATCAGGCAGGCCGCGCGGTGCCCCAGCTTCGCGGCGAGGCGCTCGGTGACCGGAGTGGCGGCGAGCATCGTGACGATGACGGGCAGGTTCGCGAGGCCGGCGCGCACCGGGCTCCAGCCGTAGGCGTACTGGAAGTGCAGGATCAGGCCGAACAGAACGCTCGCGAAGGCGACCGAGGCGCCGAGCTGCGTGAGCGCCGCTCCCCGCGCGGGGCCGGCGCGGAAGATCGCGAGGTCGATCATGGGCGAGACGGCGCGGCGCTCGCGGACGACGAATCCCGCGACGGCGGCGACGGTGCCCGCGGCGCAGGCGATCGTGAGGAGCGACAGCCAGCCGTTCTCGACTCCGCTGGTGAGTGTGTAGCAGCCGAGCCCCACCGCGGCGACGGTGAGGGCGGTCCCCGGCAGGTCGAGCCGACCGGAGGTGAGGTCGGCGCGCCGGTCCGCGGGGACTCCGAGGCGCACGCCGATCCAGACCAGCAGCGCGATCGGGGCGTTGACGACGAGCAGCCACTGCCAGCTGACGGTGCTGAGGATCGAGCCGCCGAGGAGGGGGCCGAGGACCATGCCGGACATCCCGACGATCATCACGATCGTGATCGACCGCATGCGGAGCCTCTCGTCGTCGAAGAGCCGGAACACCAGCGACATCGTGACGGGCGCCATGGCGGCCGCGGCGCAGCCGAGCGCCGCGCGGAGGGCGATCAGCTGGCCGATGTCGGTGACGAGGACGACGGCGAGGCTGATCAGCCCGAACGCGGCGAGGCCGGTGAGGAGCACGCGGCGGCGGCCGAACCGGTCGGCGGCGGACCCGGCTGTCAGCAGCAGCCCGCCGAAGGTCAGGGAGTAGGCACCGGTCACCCACTGCAGTCCGGCGGTCGACCCGTCGAGTGAGCGTCCGATCGTCGGGAGGGCGATCGAGAGCAGCGTGTTGTCGACCATCTCGACGAAGAACGCGAGGCAGAGAGCGGCGAGCGGGAGTGCCGCGGAGCGGAGGGAGGTGTGAGCGCGGGACTCGGCGGAGGTGGTCGTCGGAGCGGACATCGAAGCGCCTTCCTATCGAACGCCGTTCGACTCTCGTACGGCGTTCGATAGTATGGAACGCCGTTCGGTAAGATGCAAGCCATGCCTGCCGATCGCCCGACGGAGACCGCTGCCGCGCCCTCCCCCGCCCGGGGCCGCCGCCGAGCGTCGCACTCGCTCGACACCGTGCTGGCCGAGGCGATCGCGATCCTCGACGAGTCCGGGGAGTCGGCCCTCACGTTCCGCGCGCTCGCGGCCCGACTCGGCGGCGGCGTGGCGAGCATCTACTGGTACGTCGGCAGCCGCGACGAGCTGCTGGAGCGGGCGACCGACGAGGTCATGGGTCGGGTCCTCGCCGACAGCGAGCCGCTCACCCACGGGCCGGACCCGATCGACAACGTCCGCGCCGTCGCACTGGCCCTCTTCGACGAGTGCGTCCGCCGACCCTGGTTCGGCCTCTACATGCTCCGCACGACCGGGGTGCAGCCCAACTCGATGGCGATGTACGAGCGCCTCGGGCAGCAGCTCATGGCTCTCGACCTGACGCCCCGGCAGCGGTTCCACGCCGTGTCGTCCATCGTCAGCTACGTCGTCGGAGTCGCGGCCGACCTGGCGCAGCCGCCGCCCCGCGAGTTCCTCGAGAGCGGGATGGAGAGAGGCGAGTTCCTCGAGCACCTGGCCGACCGCTGGCGCGCCCTCGATCCGGAGGAGTTCCCCTTCGGCCACCACGCGGCCGACGTCATGGCGACGCACGACGACCTCGACGTGTTCCGCTCCGGCCTCGACCTGCTGCTGGCCGGGCTCCGGCTGCAGGCGGGGCGGGGCTGAGGCCGGGTCAGCTCCCCGAGGTCCGCCGGATCGCCACCACGGTCACGTCGTCCGCCAGCAGCCCCTCGGCCGCCAGGCGGGTGACGCCGGCGACCGCAGCGGCGGCGGTCGCAGGGGCGGCGACGGCCGCGTCGGCCACCCGGTCGAGGGCGGCGAGGGAGCCGTCGAAGAGGTCCAGCACGCCATCGCTGCAGATCAGCAGCAGGTCGCCGGGGTGGAGCCGGAGGCCGGTCGGCTCCCACTCCTGCGTGCCGAGGAGGCCGAGCGGCAGGTGGGCGGAGGGGATGCGCTCGCGCGAGCCGTCGGCGCGGCAGACGATCCCGAGTCCGTGCCCGGCGTCGACGAGCGCGATGTCGCCGGTCGAGGCGCTGAGCCGCAGGTGGAGGAGCGTGATGAACGCGTCGTTCGCCGACAGATCCGGCTCGACGACCCGGTCGATGAGCGCCATCGTCGCCGCGGGGCCGAGGGCGGGAGGAGTGACGCGCAGGGCGGCGCGGACCGTGGCGGCGATCATCGCGGCGCCGACCCCCTTGCCCATCACGTCGGCGACGGTGACGGCGAGCCCGTCGGGCGTGCAGCGCCAGTCGAAGAAGTCGCCGCTCACCGTCCCGCTGGGCACGCAGGCGCCGGCGACGTCGTAGCCCGGGAGGTCCGGGACCGAGCGGGGCTCGAGCCGCCGCTGCACCCTCTCGCCGTCGGCGAGCTCCTGCCGCGAGCGGGCGGCGCCGGCGGTGAGCATCTGCGCGACCTGCTCGCCGCTGAGCGAGGCCATGCTGAACGACACCACGACCAGCAGCACGAGCGTGATCAGCGTGGTGGTCGGGGTCCCGAACCAGGTCGCGAACAGCTCGCTGCGCAGCCCCGCGGCCAGGAACACGGCGAACCGGAGCGCGTAGTAGAGGGAGAGGGCGCCGGAGCTCAGCAGCAGCGGCCAGCGCGTGCGCGAGCGCCCGGCGCCGAGCAGCGCGATCTCGCGGGTCGACAGGCCGATGAGGAGCGCCATCGAGGCGAGGTAGAGCGGCCCTCCCGACCAGTCGTTGACGGCGGGCGAGTCGAGGCTGGACACGCCCGTCACCACCACGGTCGGAGCGACCACCAGCCACCACGGCGTCGGTCGGCCGCGGAGGGAGCGGCTCGCCGCCCAGACCGCGGCGGCGCCGGCCACGATGAGCCCGTTCCCGAGCGGATTCGCCCACACCTGGTCGGCCGTGCCGTCGCGGAGGTAGGCGAGCGAGCCGCCCATGAACAGCGCGAGCGCCGTGCACCACCAGAAGCTGAAGGACGAGCGCGTCGACCGGTAGGTGACCAGCGCGAACAGCAGGAAGAGGGTGAGGGCGGTGACCCCGAAGGCGACGCGGAGGGTCGTGGCATCGAGCAAGGCGGGTCCGTGGCCCTTCCAGGAGACCGAGCGGCGGAGCGGCGGACGGGCGCCGTGATCAAGGGGATCCTGGCACGGCGCGCGGGCCGCTCGGGGCGCGCCGTGGAGGCCGGCCCCGGGGATCCGCGGCAGTGCGGCCCGTCCGCCCACCCGACGGGGGGAGCGGGAGGGGAGCTCACCCGTTCGAGGAGAGACCACCGCCCTCGCGCTCGATACAGCATCGCGTGTACCGTCGCTCCCGTGCCCGCCACCGCGACCCTCACCCACTCCGCTGCTCTCGCGCGCCTAGGATCCGCCCTGGCGGACGAGACCCGGTCCCGGATCCTGCTCGCGCTGCGCGAGGCTCCGGCCGTCCCCTCCGACCTCGCGGACGCGCTCGGGGTCTCGCGGCAGGTGATGTCGAATCAGCTCGCGTGCCTCCGCGGATGCGGGCTGGTGGAGGCCGTGAAGGACGGCCGGTACACCTGGTACCGGCTGGCCGAGACTCGGATCGCCGGGGCGCTCGACCATCTGCTCCGTCTGGCCCTGGTCGTCGATCCGGACTGCTGCTCCGGCGACGACTGCCGCTGCGCATGACCGCCCTGCGCGCTCCGCTCCTCCCCGCCCGCCGCCGCGTGCTGCAGAGGCGGATCCGCTGGATCGTCGGCGCGACCATCGCCTACAACGTGGTGGAGGCGATCGTGGCCCTCGCCGCCGGGACGGTCGCGTCGTCCACCGCGCTCGTCGCCTTCGGCCTCGACTCCGTGGTGGAGGTGCTCTCCGCCGCGGCCGTCGCCTGGCAGTTCTCGGGCCGCGATCCGGAGGCGCGCGAGCGCACCGCCCTGCGGGTGATCGCCGTCTCGTTCCTCGGCCTGGCCGCGTTCGTCGCCGTCGACTCGATCCGGGCGCTGCTCGGATTCTCGGAGGCCCAGCACTCCCCCGTCGGCATCGTGCTGGCCGCCGTCAGCCTGCTGGTGATGCCCGCGTTCTCCCTGCTCGAGCGCCGGACCGGCCGCGAGCTCGGCTCGGCCTCGGCCGTCGCGGACTCGAAGCAGACGCTCCTCTGCTCGTACCTCTCCGCCGCCGTCCTGGTGGGCCTGCTGCTGAACAGCACGCTCGGATGGACGTGGGCCGACCCCGTCGCCGGCCTCGTGATCGCCGCGGTCGCCGTCCGCGAGGGCCTGGAGGCCTGGCGCGGCGAGTCCTGCACGACGCCGATCTCCGCGCTGACGAGCGAGGACTCCGAGGCCTGCGGCTGCTGCTGACGGGGGCGGGACGGCGCGGCGCACATCGGCGGTGGACGACCTCCGTCAGGACTTCGTCGCGAGGCCGGCGGCCGATCGGACCCGCTCCGGAGCTACCGACGGCCGGCCCGCGCCTCGACGACGTGCCGGCACCCGACCCCGCCGCGCTCCAGCTCCTCGCGCTCGCGGCGGAGCCCGACGCGGACTCGCCGCGCCTCTGCCAGCGGCAGCACCGCCTCCGGATCGACGGTCGCCAGCAGGAGCGCCGCCCGCGACCTCGCCGCCACCCGCACGTCCAGGCACGGCGTCTCCTCGGCGAGCCCGAGCAGCGCGGCCACCAGCAGCTCCAGCTCGACCGCGGTCGCGTGGAGCACCAGCACCCGCGAGGCCGGGCTCGACGGGCGGCGGACCAGGAGCGTCGCTCCGGTCATCGTCGCCGCCCTCCCCTGCCCGGGACCGGTCCGGGACGTCCGCCCCGCCTCGGCCCTCGGCGACCGCCCGCGCGACGTCGGCGTGCACGCATGGGGTTCCTTCTCTCGTCCTGCTGCGGCGCGAACTGCACCGCACCTCCATCACACGACGTGGGCACCCGGGCCGGGGAGAGGGTTGCCACGCGCGCGTCGGCGGGTCAGGAGGCGCCGGGGATGAGAGGGTTGCGCGATGTCCACTGCGAGCGTGCCGTCGCCGCGCGCCGGAGTCCGGACCCGGCGCTTCCGGCGCCTCGCCCGCACGGGCTTCGCCGTCAACGGACTGATCCACCTCCTGATCGGCGGCCTCGCCCTGCGCGTCGCGGTCAGCGACGAGACCTCGCGGGAGGCGGACGCGTCCGGAGCGATCGGGCGCATGGCCGACTCCCCCGTCGGGCTCGTGGTGGTCTGGGCCGCGCTGATCGGGCTGGTCGCGCTCGGCCTCTGGCAGCTCTCCCTCGGCGGGCGCTCCTCCGCGCCGGGGCTCCCCGCCCGCCTGGGCCGCCGGATCGTCGAGTCGGGCAAGGGCATCGCCTCCCTCACGCTCGCGGGCACCACGCTCGTCTTCGCCCTCGGCGGCTCGACGAGCTCCTCGGCCACGATCCGCCGCATCAACACCGAGCTGCTGACGAGCACGGTCGGCGTCGTGATCCTCGTGATCGTCGGCGGGATCGTGCTGGGCAGCGGGATCGGCTTCGTCGCGATCGGGATCCGGCGCGGCTTCCGCAAGCTCGTCCGCATCCCCGAGGGCCCGACGGGGACCGCCGTGCTGATCCTCGGCGCGACCGGCTACATCACGAAGGGGCTCGCGCTGGGCCTGGCCGGCGGGATCTTCGTGGTCGCGGCGCTGACCGGCGACGCCCGCCAGGCGACCGGGCTCGACGGGGCCATCCGCTTCCTCGACGTCCCTCCGTACGGCACGATCGCCCTGACCCTCGTCAGCGCGGGACTGGTCATGTACGGGCTGTTCCTCGTCGCCCGGGCGAAGCTCGCGAAGCTCTGAGCCGACGCGGCAGTCGTTCACAGTCGCCACCCATATCGCTGAGTATCGTTCGGAGAAACAGGAGGTCATCATGAACGGATCGTCATCGACCGGCGCGTTCGGCACCGGCACGCCCATCGAGAGCATCTGGCGCGCGATGGAGCAGGCCCGCTCCCGCATGGAGAAGCGCGTCGGCTCCCGGGTCGGCCGCGGGGACGTGCGCACCGCGGTGCTCGCGCTCCTCGCCGAGCAGCCCATGCACGGCTACCAGATCATCCGCGAGATCGAGGAGCGCAGCGGAGGCGACTGGAAGCCGAGCCCCGGCTCCGTCTACCCGACCCTCCAGCTCCTCGCGGACGAGGGCCTCATCACGGCCGACGAGCAGAACGGCCGCAAGACCTACACGCTGACCGACGCCGGCCGCGCGACGGTCGCCGAGCACGGCACCTCGACCCCGTGGAACGACTCCGACCACGTCGACTTCGGCGCCCTGCCCAAGGCGGGCCTCGAGCTCGCCCAGGCCGCGGCCCAGGTCGGACGCTCGGGCACCCCCGAGCAGATCCGCAAGGCCGTCGCCGAACTCGAGGACGTGCGCCGCCGCCTGTACGCGATCCTCGCGCAGGACTGACCCGGGTGGCCTCGGTCAGCCCGGGTCCTGCCGCCCCGGGCCACCGAGAGCGGGAGGACCGGCGGCGCTACCGCCGGATCCTCCGCTTCGCCGCGTGGCATCTCGCGGTCACCTGGTTCTTCGACCTGCTCCTGCCGCGGGTGGGGCTCACGCGCGTCGCGCTCCGCACCCGGCCCGGCCGGATGCGCCGCTTCGCCCGCAGCTTCCACGTGCTCGCGGTCGACCTCGGCGGCCTGATGATCAAGGTCGGCCAGTTCATGTCGTCGCGCCTGGACGTGCTGCCGCCCGAGATCACGCGCGAGCTGGAGGGGCTGCAGGACGAGGTCCCGCCCGTCCCGTTCCCGCGGATCCGGGCGCTGGCCGAGTCCGAGCTCGGGCTTCCGCTCGAGCGCGCGTACGCCGGAGTCGACGAGTCGCCCGTCGCCGCCGCCTCTCTCGGGCAGGCTCACCGCGCCCGGCTCTCCCCCGTCGACGCCGAGGACACCGGCTACTCCGCCGCCATCATGAAGGTGCAGCGGCCGGGGATCGACCAGATCGTCGAGGTCGACCTCGCGGCTCTGCGCCGCGTCGGCGGCTGGCTCAGCCACGTGCGCCTGGTCTCGGACCGCGTCGACGCCCCGGCGCTCGTCGAGGAGTTCGCGGTCACCAGCCTCGAGGAGATCGACTACCTGCAGGAGGCGGCCAACTCCGTCCGCTTCGCCGCCGACTTCGCGGGCGACGCCCGGGTGGCCGTCCCGGACGTGGTCTGGGAGCGCTCGACCCGCAAGGTCCTCACGCTCGAGGACGTCACCGCGATCAAGATCACCGACCACGCCGCGCTGCTGGCCGCCGGGATCGACCCGCGGGAGGTCGCTCCGGTCTTCGCGGCCGTGATGTTCGACCAGCTCTTCACCAACGGCTACTTCCACGCGGATCCTCACCCCGGCAACGTCTTCGTCACGCCGACCCCCGGGGGCGAGCTGCCCTGGCGCCTCACCTTCATCGACTTCGGGATGATGGGCGAGGTGCCGCCGAGCACCCGCGCGGGCCTGCGCCGGATGCTGATCGCCGCCGCCTCCCGCGACGGCAAGGGGCTCGTCGACGCGGCCCGAGCGGTCGGCGTCCTCCTCCCCTCGGCCGACTCCCGCGAGCTGGAGCGGGCGCTCACGCAGCTCTTCGCCCGCTTCGGCGGCATGGGCTTCGCCGAGCTGCGGGAGGTGGACCCGCGCGAGTTCCGCGACTTCGCCCTGCAGTTCGGCGACGTGGTGCGCGCGCTGCCGTTCCAGCTCCCCGAGAACTTCCTGCTCGTCATCCGCGCGATGTCGCTGACCTCGGGCGTCTGCAGCGCGCTCGACCCGGCCTTCAACCTGTGGGACTCGGTCGAGCCCTACGCGCAGCAGCTGATCCGCGAGGAGCGCGGCTCCGTCGTGCAGGACGTCGGCAAGCAGGCCGTCGACACGCTCGGCCTGATCTGGCGCCTGCCGCGCCGGCTCGACGAGCTCGTCACGACCCTCGACGACGGCGAGCTCGCGGTCACCGTCCCCACCATCGAGCGCCGGCTGAACCGGCTCGAGGGCACCGTCCGCCGCGTGATCTCGGCCGTGCTGTTCGCGGGCCTGCTGATCGCGGGCGCCGTCGTGCGCCCGGACGACAGCGGCTTCGGGACCGTGCTGATGATCGCGTCGGCGCTGCCGCTGCTGCACGCCCTGCTGGCCCGCGGTCCGCGCGGCTGAGAGCCGCCGTCAGGCCGCGGCGGCCGCGTCGCATCCGTCACCTCCTCCGCCCACCTCACCGGCGGCGCGGTCGACATCGGCTACACGGACGCGGACAGCTGGCTCGCGCAGCACGGCACCGACTACGGGCTCTGCCAGATCTACGCGAACGAGATCTGGCACTTCGAGCTCGCCACCGAGCCGGGCGGCGACTGCCCGGAGCAGCTGCCCGACGCGAGCGCGACCTGAGCGGCTCTCCCGTGCTCCCGGGATCCGATGCGTCGCGAAAGGTCGTCATCGGAGGCGAAGGGGAGCCGTTCGCGACGCATCGATCGCGCAGGCGGCCGGGCGGCGGGGCTCGGCGGCCGGGCTCAGCGGCTGGTGAGCAGCTCGACGAACTCGTCCGCCATCGCGAGCTGGGCGCTCAGCGCCTCGCGGCGCTCGCGGGCCTGCGCGACGAAGGCGTCGAGCTGCGCGCGGACCTCGGCCGGCGCGTCGTCGCCCTCGGCCTCGAGGGTGTCGATCACGCGGAGCAGCGCGGCCATCTCCTCCAGCGAGAAGCCGAGCGGCTTCATGCGGCGGATGAGGATCAGGCGGTCGTAGTCGGTGGACGTGTAGAGGCGGAAGCCGCCCTCGGTGCGGCCGGACGCCTTCACGAGGCCGATCTCGTCGTAGTGCCGCAGGGTCCGGAGCGAGAGGCCGGTCCGCTCGGCGAGCTCGCCGATGTGCATGGTGCCGATCCTGCTCACCCCTTCAGATCTACCCTTACGTGAGGGTAGGGTTGCCCGTGCTGCTGACACGCCTCTGCAAGCTTGGCATCCCCGCCCGCTTCCGCCGACCCGATGCCGCAGCCCTCCGCGCTCCTCGTCGAGCACCCCTCCCACTCCCTGGAGCCGCCGCGATGGCCCTCGCCTCGAAGACCCCTGCCCGCCCGCACGCCGAGCCCACCGTGATGACGGCGCTGCGCACCCCCCGCATCCTGACCCGGGAGGTCCTCGCCGGCCTCGTCGTCGCACTCGCGCTCATCCCCGAGGCGATCTCGTTCTCGATCATCGCGGGCGTGGATCCGCGGGTCGGCCTCTTCTCGTCGTTCGTGATGGCCGTGTCGATCGCGTTCCTCGGCGGACGCCCCGCGATGATCACCGCCGCCACGGGCGCCGTCGCCCTGGTGATCGCCCCCGTCGCCCGCGACTACGGGATGGACTACTTCATCGCGACGGTGATCCTCGCGGGCGTGTTCCAGATCGTGCTCGGGCTGCTCGGAGTGGCGAAGCTCATGCGCTTCATCCCCCGCAGCGTGATGGTCGGATTCGTGAACGCGCTGGCGATCCTGATCTTCTCGGCGCAGATCCCCAATCTGATCGGCGTGCCCTGGCTGGTCTACCCGCTGGTCGCCGTCGGCATCGTGATCATGGTCGTGATGCCGCGCCTGACGAAGGCCGTTCCGGCGCCTCTCGTCGCCATCGTCCTCATCACCGCGGCGGTCGTCGTGACGGCGGTCGCCGTCCCCACCGTGGGCGATCAGGGCGAGCTGCCCCGCAGCCTCCCCGAGCTGTTCCTGCCGAACGTACCGCTGACCTGGGAGACCTTCACGACCATCGCGCCGTACGCCGTCGCGATGGCGCTCGTCGGACTCCTCGAGTCGCTGATGACCGCGAAGCTCGTCGACGACATCACCGACACCCCCTCCCGCAAGACCCGCGAGTCGCTCGGGCAGGGCGCCGCGAACGTGCTCTCCGGCCTGTTCGGCGGCATGGGCGGCTGCGCGATGATCGGCCAGACGATGATCAACGTGAAGGCGTCCGGCGCCCGCACCCGCATCTCGACCTTCCTCGCCGGCGTGTTCCTCCTGATCCTCGTCGTCGCGCTCGGCGACCTCGTCGCGATCATCCCGATGGCCGCGCTGGTCGCGGTGATGGTGATGGTCTCGGTGGCGACGTTCGACTGGCACAGCATCCGCCCGTCGACCCTGAAGCGGATGCCCGTGGGCGAGACGGTCGTCATGATCGCCACGGTCGTCGTGGTCGTCCTCACCCACAACCTGGCGATCGGAGTCGTCGTCGGCGTCCTGGCCGCCATGGTCGTCTTCGCCCGCCGGGTCGCCCACTTCGCCACCGTCGAGCGCACCCTCTCGACCGACGGATCGACGGCCCACTACACGGTCACCGGCGAGCTGTTCTTCGCTTCCAGCAACGACCTCACCACGCAGTTCTCCTACGCGGAGGACCCTGCGCACGTCGTGATCGACCTCTCCGGCTCCCACATCTGGGACGCCTCGACCGTCGCCGCGCTGGACGCCGTCACGACCAAGTACGAGCGCCACGGCACCCGCACAGTGATCGAGGGGATGAACGACGCCTCCACCCGGATTCACGGCCGCCTCGCCGGGAACCTCGGCGCGGGGCACTGAGGGCGGGGGCCGCGGGACCGCGGCGCCCGCCGGGGTCGATGCGTCACGAACGGTCGTCACGGCGGGCGGATGAGGACCGTTCGTGACGCATCGATCCCGAGGGGGCGGGGGTGGGAGGGCGAGCGGGCGGCGCTAGACGCGCACGGGCGCGACGGAGGCGCGGCGGATCAGGCGCGTCTCGAGCTCCATGCGGGTGGCCGAGGCGCCCGAGGCGAGCGGGGTCGCCGACCGGTGCGCCTGGTGCAGCATCCGGAAGGCGATGGCGCCCATCTCGCCGATGGGCTGCTGGATCGTGGTCATCGGCGGGGTCGCCCAGGCCGACTCCTCGACGTCGTCGAAGCCGATGACGCTGAGGTCGCGGGGGATGCGGAGGCCGGCGTCGTCGGCGGCCTCGTAGACGCCGAGCGCCATCACGTCGGAGCAGGCGAAGAAGGCGGTCGGCGCGTCGGGCTCGGCGAGCATCAGCCCGGCGGCCTCGCGGGCCAGCTCGCGGTCCCAGTCGCAGTAGGCGACGCGCGGATCCTCGACCCCGGCGGCGCGGAGCGCGGTGGTGAAGCCGTCGATCCGGGCGCTGCTGTAGAGCTGGGTGCGGGTGCCGCCGAGGACGCCGAAGCGGGTGTGGCCGGCGTCGAGCAGGTGCTCGGCGGCCATGCGGCCCCCGTCCCAGTTGGTCGCGCCGACGCTCGCGACGTCGGCCGGCGGCCGCGTGCTGGGGTCGACGACGACGACGGGCAGCTCGGCGGTGGTCAGCAGGTGCAGCTGCGCGGCCGAGACGTTGACCAGCACCACGATGGCGCCGAGTGAGGGGCGGCGGAGGAGGCGGCTGATCCAGGCCCCGTCGTCGCGGGCGCGGGTGAGCACCAGGTCGGCCCCGGCGGCGGAGGCCTCGGCCTCGATCCCCTCGAGGACCGGTCCGATCCAGGTGCCGCCGATGTGGCCGACGACGACGTCGACGATCTGGGCGGAGTGCGGATCCTCGACCGGCGGGCGCAGGCGCGGTCGGCGGCGGTAGCCGAGCGCGTGCGCCGCCTCCATCACGCGCAGACGGGTCGCCTCCGAGACGTCGGTGCCGCCGTTGAGCACCTTCGAGACGGTGGGGACGCTCGTCCCGGCGCGCTCGGCGATGAGCGCCATGGTCGGGCGGGTGGTCGCTCCGGAGACGTCGTCGTGGTCGGGCATGTGCTCACCGTAGCGGATGCCGACTTTCGCAACTAGCTCTGCGGCAGGACGGCTTGCTCCCGCCGGGAACCGCGGTGCATGATGGTCGGACGCCGGGGCTCCCGCGCAGAAGTTGCGCAAGTCCTGTTCGATGACGAACCGCGGAGCGATCCGCCCGCACGTGAGGACGACGATGACCGACCACTCCCCGACCACTCCCGGCAAGACGGCCCTCGTCGTCCGAGGGGGCTGGGACGGCCACCAACCGGTCGAGGCGACCGAGCTGTTCCTGCCGTTCCTCCGCGACAACGGCTACGACGTGCGCGTCGAGGAGTCGACCGCCGTGTACGCCGACGAGGCCTACATGCGGACGGTCGACCTGATCGTGCAGTCGAACACGATGACCTCCATCCAGTGGGAGGAGTTCCTGGGCCTCCGCGCGGCGGTCGAGCGCGGCACGGGCCTCGCCGGCTGGCACGGCGGGATCGCCGACTCCTACCGCGACAACTCCGACTACCTGCAGCTGATCGGCGGCCAGTTCGCCTCGCACCCCGGCAAGCACCCGGACGAGCGCACCGGCGAGCAGTCGGACAACTACATGCCGCACACGATCGAGATGACGGCCCTCGCCGCCGACCACCCGATCACGCAGGGCATCTCCGACTTCGAGCTGGTCACGGAGCAGTACTGGGTGCTGCACGACGACTACAACGACGTGCTCGCCACGACCACGCAGGCCGTCCGCCCGTGGGACCCGTGGAAGCGCCCCATCACCTCCCCCGCGATCTGGACCCGCCTCTGGGGCGAGGGCCGCATCTTCGTCTCGACGCCGGGCCACCGCGTCGAGATCCTCCAGGACGACAACGTCCGCACGATCATCGAGAGGGGAATGCTGTGGGCGTCCCGCTGAGAGTCGGCATCATCGGCGTCGGGAAGATCAGCGAGCAGTACCTCGCGAACCTCCCGACCTTCCCCGGCCTCCGCCTCGTCGCGGTCGCCGACCTGAACCAGGAGCGGGCGCAGCAGGTCGCCGACGAGCAGGGCGTCCGCGCCCTCACCGTCGACGCGCTGATCGACGACCCGGAGATCGACGCGGTGCTGAACCTCACGATCCCGGCGGCGCACGTCGAGATCGGCACCCGCGCCCTGAAGGCGGGCAAGCACGTCTTCGCCGAGAAGCCGCTCGGGCTGACCCCGGCCGAGGCCGCGCCGATGCTCGACCTCGCGGACGAGCTGGGCCTGCGCTTCGCGAGCGCTCCGGACACGGTGCTCGGGACCGGCGTGCAGACCGCGCGCCTCACCCTCGACTCCGGCGCGATCGGCACCCCGATCGCCGCGCAGGTGCACTGGGCCGCTCCCGGCCACGAGCGCTGGCACCCGGCGCCCGAGTTCTACTACCAGCCCGGCGGCGGCCCGCTGCTGGACATGGGCCCGTACTACCTGACGGCGCTCGTGCACTTCTTCGGGCCGGTCGTCCGCGTCACGGGCCTGGCCACCCGCTCCGACCGCCCGCGCACGATCGAGACCGGGCCGAAGGCGGGCACGCCGATCGAGGTGACGATCGACACGCACATCACCGCGCTGCTCGAGCACGCGAGCGGAGTCGCCACCACCGTCACCGTGAGCTTCGAGGTCTGGCGCAGCCGGGCCCCGAAGTTCGAGGTCTACGGCACCGAGGGCACCATCTCGGTCCCGGATCCGAACATGTTCTCGGACCCGGTCGAGGTCGCCGTCCGCGACGAGGACTGGCGGGTCGTCCCCGACTCCGCCGGCGTGATCGACACCGGTCGCGGAGTGGGACTGGCCGACCTCGCGGAGGCGATCGCGGAGGACCGCCCGCACCGCGCCTCCGGCCGCGTGGCCCTGCACGTGCTCGAGATCATGGACGCCGTGCTCCGCTCGAACGAGGAGAAGGCGGTCGTGACGATCGCGAGCACCGCCGAGAAGCCCGACGTGATGCCGCTGCGCACGGCGGGCTCGATCGGCGCCTGACAGCGCCGGGGGGCGACGACGGGAGGCGGGGGATCGCCGCCAGCGCGTCGCTCCCCGTTCGGGGGTGACGGCGGGGGGCGAAGCCGTAGACTCGGCGGATCGACGGTCCTCAGCCGCCGTCGCACGCGGAGGGGGATCGGCCGTGGCAGTCGGCTTCCGGCGGAGCGGAGAGCTCCGTGCCCTCACACGCCCCCGGCTCCGGGCGGCCGGGGACCCGCTCTCCCCCGAGGACCACCGCTCCCGGCTGTCCGGTTGGCTCAGCATGCCCGGCGGGCCGGGTCTCGTGCGCCCCTCCGCCCTCGCTCCGGCGTGGGAGGCGCCCCTGCTCCGGCTCGTGCGCGCCGGGGCGCCGGCGGAGGACCTGCACGAGGCGACCACCGGCTCCCCCGAGGGCTCGCGCCTCGCGGCCGTCGTCGAGCTCGTCCGCGACGCCCTGCACTCCGCGGACGACGATCGCGCTCTGCGGCTCACCGGCTGGCTGGTGCGCATCCGCTACGACCCGTCGGCCGACTCCTTCCTCCGCCGCTACGGGATCGCGCTGACCGTCCGCCTGCCGCTGAGCGGCGGCCTCGACGTGGAGGTGCCGCTCGACGCCCCGGCGCTGCGCCTGCTCTACGCCGAGCTGACGGCACCCACGGATCCGGCCGCGGCTGCCGTGGCGGTCGAGACCCTGGAGCCGTCGACCCTCGCGGCGTCGACGCTCGCCTCCCTCTACTCCGCCCGCCGACGCTGGAGCGACGTGGCCGAGTTCTCGGCGCCCGTCGAGAACGTGGACGCCGCCTCCGCCGCGGTGCTCATCCGCCGCGGCGTCGCTCTTCGCGAGCTCGGCGTGATCGAGGGCGCCCTCGAGGCGTTCGACCGGGTGGTGCGCCCGACCGTCACCAGTGCGCGGCCCGTGGAGCTGCGGGCGGAGGCGCTGCTCGAGCGCGCGAGCACGCTCCTCTCGGACGGGCGCACGGCTCCGGCTCGGCGCGATCTGGAGCGCGTGCTCTCCCGCTACCCGGACAGCGCCGCGGCGCACGAGCTGCTGGCGGTCACCGGGCGCTGACGCGACGGAGGGGCGCACCCTCTGCAGGATGCGCCCCTCCGGGGAGTGCGTCGGCTCAGTGCGTCGGCTCAGTGCGTCGGCTCAGTGCGTCGGCTCAGCCCTCGGCCTTCGAGGGCTTGCCCTCGGCGGGCAGGACCTTGTGCGGGGTGTCGCGCTCGTCCTCGCCCTCGGCCTGCGACGGCTTGTCGGACTGGTCGTCCGGGTCCTCGACGGGGCTCGGGGTCTGGTCGCTCATCGGAGTCCCTCCGGCTCGTCGGACGTGGCGGACGGCTCGGGGTGCGCCTCGAACTCCATCCAGGCGCGTTCCAGATCGGCCTGCGCCGACTCGGGCTCGCTGGCGAAGTAGCCGTCGTAGATCGCGCGGCCGCCGTGCTCGGGCAGGTCGTCGCGACCGCCGAAGGCCTGCGCGAAGCGGCCGACCTCGTCGTCCCTCTTCTGCTGATCCCGCAACCAGGCGGGGAAGGTCTGCGTCATGGTGACACCTCTCTCTCCTGCCCTCCAGCCAATCGCCCGTCGCGGATCCGGGCAAGCCCTTCCGCCGCGGGCCCCGAGGGGCCAGGCTCCGCCCTGGAGGGCGCGGGCTCCGCCCTGGAGGAGCGGCGCTCCGCCCTCTACAGGACATGTCCGCTACAGGGCGCCCCCGCCCCCGCCGCGGAGGAGAGCCGGCCCCTAGCGTGAGCCCGTGACCGACCCCGCTTCTCCGCGCCCCGCCCGCACCGCCGCAGGCCTGCGCCGCACTCTGCTCGCTCTGACCGCGACCGTCGCCCTGCTCGCCGGCACCGCGGCGCCCCTCGCCTCCGCCGAGCCGGACCCGGTGCCGGTCGGGAACGACCACCTCGCCAACGGCGTCGCCGCCTGGGGGCGCTACCTCAACGGGGAGTGGGACGTGCCGGCGGGCATGTCCGATCTCACGGACGTCGCGAGCAGCTACAGCCACACCCTCGCGCTCCACACCGACGGCACCGTCGAGGCCTGGGGAGCGGATCTGGAGGGCGAGCGGGACGTGCCGGCCGGGCTCCGCGAGGTGACGGCGATCTCGACCGGGTACCTCCACAGCATCGCCCTCACGATGGAGGGGACGGTCGTCGCGTGGGGCGACGACCGCCAGGGCCAGACCGACGTCCCGGCCGGACTCGGCGGCGTGACCGCCGTCGCCGCGGGCAGCTACCACACCCTCGCTCTGCGGGGCGACGGGACCGTGGCGGCCTGGGGCTCCGATCGGTTCGGAGCGACCGACGTGCCGGCGGGTCTCTCCGGAGTGGTCGCGATCGCCGCGGGCGGCTGGAACAGCCTCGCGCTGCGCGCCGACGGGACCGTCGTGGCGTGGGGCGGCGACGACAGGGGCGCGTACACCGCCCCGGCAGGGCTCCGCGACGTCGTCGCCGTGTCGGTCAGCTACTCCCACAGCCTCGCCCTGAAGCGGGACGGCACCGTCGTCACCTGGGGCGACCCCGCCGACTCCGGCTTGCCGCGGGTCCCCGCCGATCTCGGCGGCATCACCGCGATCGCCGCCGGCATCGGCTTCAGCGTCCTGCTGACGTCCGACGGCACCGTCGTCTCCCTGCACCCCGACGGCGACACGGAGCTGGACGTCCCGGCCGGGATCACGGGCGCCACCGGCATCGCGGTCGGCTTCAACCACGCCTTCGCGATCGGCCCGCTGCCGACCCTCACCGCCGACACCGCCGAGACGCTCGTCACGACCGGGACCCGCTACTCCGCGACCTTCACGGCGTCCGGCCCGGCCGCGACCTTCGAGGTCTCGTCCGGCGCCCTTCCCGCGGGGGTGGCCCTCTCGCCGGAGGGCGTCGTCTCGGGCAGGCCGACCACCGCAGGCGACTCCACCTTCACGGTGAGCGCGCGGAACGCGTACGGCACCACGGCCGGCGTGCCGCACACGGTCACCGTGGTCCCCGCGAACACCCCGCCCGTCGTGACGGTCGCCTCCGCCACCGACGGCGCCTCCTACGAGAAGGGCTCGGAGCCGAGGGCCGCCTGCGCGATCACGGATGCGGAGAGCGGAACCTTCAGCGAGGAGGCCGTCGTCACCGGCACGCTCGTGAACGGCCTCGGCACCCGCACGGCGACCTGCACCTGGACCGACCCCGGAGGACTGACCACGACCGCCGCGGCGACCTACCGGATCGTCGACACCGGCGTCCCCACCATCGCCGCGACGACCGCGCCGACGGCTCCGAACGCAGCGGGCTGGTTCCGCTCCCCCGTCTCCGTCGGCTTCTCCTGCGCCGACGGCAGCGGCTCCGGGATCCGCAGCTGCACCCCCGCGCGGATCCTGCGCGAGGGCCCCGGCCAGAGCGTCACCGGCACCGCCGTCGACAACGCGGGCAACCGCGCCACGACGACCCGCAGCGGCATCGCCATCGACACCACGAAGCCGCAGCTCTCGTTCACGTCGAGGCCCGAGGGGTCCTACCCCTTCGGCACCGTGCTCCCGGAGGCGCGCTGCCTCGCGGACGACGCGCTCTCGGGCCTCACCGGCGACTGCGTGATCACGGGCGGCGGCCGCTCCGTCGGACCGCACGTCTACCGGGCGACCGCGACCGACCGGGCGGGCAACGTCTCGACCCTCACCGCGTCCTACACCGTGACCCCGTGGACGATCGGCGGGCTCAGCACCTCGGTGAAGAGCGTGGCCGCCGGAGCCGCGACCGGCATGACGTTCCAGGTGACGTCCACGTCGTCCGCGGGCACGTTCCGCCACTCCGCCCTCGCCGACGTGCGCAGCGTCACGCAGAGGCAGACCTCCTGCACCACCGGCGCCGTCCTCACCGGAGCGCCGATGACCGCCCTGACCGGACGCCTCCGCTACGACACCGCGACGAACCGCTACGTGAAGGCGTGGACGGTGCCCGCGAAGCGGGGCACCTGCTGGACGCTGACGGTCACGACGGCGGACGGCAGCACGGGGAGCGCCCGGTACTCGGTGAAGTAGCGGCGCCGGACGGCCGACGCGCTCCGATCAGGCTCCCGCCGCGGCGTACCGCTCCGCGAGCACGCGGAACGCGGTGGCCAGCTCGGGCGGCTCGGCCCCGGCCATCGGAGCGTCGAACCGGCCGAACGACGCGGCGAGCGCCTCCCACGACCAGGCGCCGAGGGCGAGTCGGCAGCCCGCGTCGCCGAGGTCCTCCACCTCCCCGTCGCCCGCGTAGGGCAGGACCTCGGCGGCGGGCGCCTCCAGCACCACCGAGCCGCGGCACGGCCACCCCTCCCCGGGCGCTCCGCCGCGGAACCGCGCCTCCAGGAACTCTGCGGGACTCCGGACCGGCAGCGCCCGGCGGCGGAAGCGGGCACCGCGGGGTGAGCGCGGCTCGAGCCGGTCGACGCGGAACACCCGCCAGTCGTCGCGGTCGAGGTCGAAGCCGATGAGGTACCAGCGGCCCTGACGCGCGACCAGGTGGTGGGGCTCGACGCGGCGCACCGCCTCCGCGTACGCGAAGCGGAGCACCTCCGAGACCCGGACGGCCGCCGCGACCGCGACCAGCCGCTCCGGAGGGACTGCGGGGGCCGGCGCCGCCGCGACCGTGAAGCGCAGCGCATCAGCTCGGGGCCGGAGCCGGGCGGGCAGGACCTGCCGCACCGTCGCCAGCGCCCGGGCCGACGCCTCCTCGAGCCCCGCGATCGGCGCGCGCAGGGCGGCGGTGAGGGCGAGCACCTGCTCGTCGTCGAAGAGCAGCGGCGGGAGCTCGGCGCCGGCCTCGAGCCGGTACCCGCCGTCGGGGCCCTTCGCCGCGTCGATCCGGTAGCCCATCGTGCGGAGCCGGTCGACGTCGCGACGCACCGTGCGCGGCGCGATCCCCAGGCGCTCGGCGAGCACTCCGCCCGGCCAGTCGCGGCGGGTCTGCAGGAGGGAGAGGAGCAGGAGGAGCCGCTCGGTCGTCGTGGGCACGTCCCGAGGATATTCCGAGAAGAGGACCGTCACCGTCCTCTTCTCCTGGGAGCGTCGGGGCACCGGGTGATCGACCCGGCACGACTGCGAGGAGCGCACCATGAGCATCACCACGACGACCCACCTCAACTTCCGCGGACAGGCCCGCGAGGCGCTGGAGTTCTACTCCTCGGTCACGGGAGGCCGGCTTGACGCGATGTCCTACGCGGACGCGAACGCTGTCACCGCGCCCGACGAGGCCGACGAGCTGATGTGGGGCCAGGTCGTCTCCGAGGCCGGCTTCCGCGTCATGGCGTACGACGTCCCCGCGCACACGGCTTACGACCCGGGCACGATCCCGGTGTTCGTGTCGCTGCGCGGCTCCGACGCCGACGAGCTGCACCGCCTCTGGGACGGCCTCTCGGAGGGGGCGGCGGTCGTCGTGCCCCTGGCCCCGGCGGCCTGGTCGCCCCTCTACGGGATGCTGCGCGATCGCTTCGGAGTGACGTTCGTCGTCGACCTCGAGGTCGCCTGGGGCTGAGGCCCGCGGGCTCGGCGGCGGGGCGCGTCCCACTGCGGACGCGCCGGCCGCCGACTCGGTACGCTCAGCACCGGATCCGGTCGGAGGGACGCTGCATGCTGGAGACGATCTCCGAGGCCCTCTCGCTGGTCACCCTCCCCCTCGGCGTGCTGTTCCTGCTCGCCGCGTTCGTCGCGGCGCTGATCGACGGACGCTGGCTGACGACGACCGCCTACCTCGAGGAGGGTCCGCCCCTCGCGCTGCACTGGGTGACCCGGGCCGGCGAGGTGCGATCGCGTCCGCTGTCCGCCGGGGACCCGCTGACGCCGACACGGTCGGACCAGCGGGAGGTGCACTACCGCGAGGAGGATCCGCACCGCATCCGCCTGCACCGGTGGAGCGACGCGGTGCGGGCGCTGCGCCTGACCGGCCTGATCCTGCTCGGGGCGGGCGTCGTCCTCGGGATCCTGTCGACGGCGCTGGCGGTCCTCGCCTAGGCGGCGCCCCGTGCGCGAGGATCGGACCCGTGGATGCGGAACGGGTTCTCGGAGACGGACGGGCCGACGGGGTGTGGTGCCGGCTCGGGGAGCCGCTGACGGTCGCGCAGATCGCTCGCGGCGGGCCCGCGTGGCTGTCCCTGGACGCGCAGCACGGCGCGTTCGACGACGCCGCGGTCCTCGCCTCCCTGCGCGCGCTCGGCGCCGTGAGCGGGAGGCCGCCCGTCGGCGTCCGGGTCGCCGGGCTCTCCGACGCGCTGATCGGCAGGGCGCTCGACGCCGGAGCGGACATCGTGGTCGTCCCGATGATCGAGACGGTCGAGGAGGCGCTCGCGGCCGTCCGCGCCGCGCTCTACCCGCCGCTCGGCCGCCGCAGCTGGGGGCCGATGTCCGATCTCTGGGGCGCCACTCCCCCGTCGGCCGCCGAGGCGCGCACCGCGCTCTGGGTCATGATCGAGACGCAGGCCGGCCTCGACGCCGTCGATCGGATCCTCGCGGTGCCGGGCGTGAGCGGAGTCTTCGTCGGCCCGTTCGACCTCGCGATCGGCCTCGGACGGGACCTGTCCGACCTGCTCGCCGCGGACGGACCGGACGACCCGCTGCCGAGGATCGCCGCGGCGGCCCGGCGCGCGGGCAAGGGTGCCGGGGCCTTCGCGGGCGACCGCGAGCGCGCCGGGCTGCTGCGAGCGCTCGGCTTCCCGAGGGTCGCGGTCGCGACGGATCAGTCGCTGATCGCGCTCGGCACCGCGGCGGCGCTCGACGCGGACACCGCCGACTCCGGCTGCTGAGCCCGAGGCCGGGCACGGGGCCGGCCGCCGGTCACCGGCGAGCGCTCCCGCCGGGGGGATGCACGGGCTCCGGCGGCTCGGGGACGAAGCGGAGGCCGCTGGCGGAGTTCGCGAGATCGGTGAGCGCCGAGATCCAGGCGGGGTTGATGCGGGGCATGCGGCCGCCGGCGTAGGTGGGGCGGAGCGTGTGCGAGGGGTGCAGCCAGATCGCGCTGCGGCCGTCGCTCATCCCGTTCTCGTCGCGCCAGGTGAGCAGGCACGACTCCCCCCCCCCCCCGGCGCAGCTTCGCGGTGAGGACGATCTGCAGGTGGGCGAGCACCCGGTCCTCGACGTCGATCTCGACCGAACCGTCCTAGTGCAGCTTCCCCATCGGCGTCTCCCGGCCTCGTCCTCGGAGGACGGGCGCGCCTCCGGCCCACCATCCTCGGGTGTCGTCCAGTGACCAGTTCGGGGCGGCGACAACCACCGGATCAGCTGGTGCCGGCGGATCCGCTGGTCTCGACGGGGCAGGGCTCAGGCCGGCGGGTTCGCCGCCATGAAGTCGCGCATCGGCAGCAGGTTCTGGAGAGGCGCGAAGTACCCGAAGCGGGGCAGGTCGAAGACCACTCCCGCGACTCCGGAGGACCCCATCGCCGCGATCCACTCGAGCGCGGCCGGCATCGGCACCTTCAGCACGCGCGACGCGTCCTCGTCGGAGAGGCCGGCGTGCAGCGCCCCGGCGCGGGCGCGCTCCCCCGTGGTGAAGGCGAAGACCATCGGCCCCGACTCCAGGCCGCCGACGAAGGGGGTGGGCGCGTCGTCCGGCCCCCGCGCGATGAAGCACCACATCGGCAGGGCGTAGACGCTGCGCCAGAGCGCGTCCATCGCGGCGAAGCTCTCGGGGTCGGCGCGCAGGGCCTCCGCCCGGGCGTCGATCTCGACGGTCTGATCCATGGGGCTCCCCTCGGCGCCGGCGATCGGCGCGGACCTCCACGCTAACGATGCTCCCGCTGGGCCGCACCCGCGATCGATCCGTCAGCAGCGGCCCGTCCCGGCGGCGTGCACGGGCCGCGGGCGACGGATGGATGCGGTGGTGGCTGGGCGAGCCGTCCGCTGATCCGCCCGGCCACTGGCCCCGTCCAGGCGGTTAGGTTAGGTTAACCTTCGCAACCCACACCACCCCCTTCGAAGGATCGCCGTGCCCGCCACTCGCACCCCCCTCCGCCTGACCGCCGTCGCCTCGCTCGGCCTCGCCGCCCTGCTGCTCACCGCCTGCTCGGGAGGAGCCGACGCCGGCTCCGAGGGCACGTCCGAGAGCAGCGCCGCCGAGAGCAGCGAGGGCTTCCCCGTCACCGTCGACCACGCCTTCGGCAGCACCACCGTCGAGTCGGCCGACCGCGTCGTCGCGACGAGCTGGACCAACCAGGACGTGGCGCTCGCGCTGGGTGTGACCCCGGTCGGCTTCACCCGCGCCTCCTACGGCGACGAGGACGGCGACGGCCTGCTGGTGTGGACGAAGGAGGCGCTCGACGCCTCCGGCGCCGAGACCCCGACCCTGTTCGACGAGACCGACGGCGTGCCCTTCGAGGCGATCTCGGACCTCAGCCCGACCGTGATCCTCTCGGCCTACTCCGGCATCACCCGGCAGGACTACGACACCCTCAGCCAGATCGCCCCCACCGTCGCCTACCCGGGCCTGCCCTGGGGCACGACCTGGCAGGACTCCGCGAAGCTCGACGGCGCCGCGCTGGGCCTCGAGGACGAGGCCGTCGCGAAGGTCGGCGAGATCGAGAGCGACATCACGCAGACCACCGCGTCCTACCCGCAGCTCGCGGGCACCACGTTCATGTACGGCTGGTACGACCCGACCGACGCGAGCACCTTCACCTACTACACGCCGAACGACGCGCGCGTGAAGTTCGTCGAGGACCTGGGGCTCGACGTCGCCCCGAGCGTCGCCGAGCTCTCCGGCGACTCGGAGGCGTTCAGCGGCACGATCAGCTCCGAGAACGCCGACCAGCTCGACGCCGACGTGCTCGTCGTCTACGGCGACGACACGACCCTCGCCGCACTGCAGGCCGACCCGCTGCTCTCCAAGATCCCGGCCGTCGAGCGCGGCTCCGTCTACGTGCTGGAGGACGGCTCCTCCGCCGCCATGGCCACCTCGTCGCCGAACCTGCTCAGCATTCCGTGGGTGCTCGACGAGTACACCGCAGGCCTCGCCGCGGCCGCCGACAAGGTGTCGTGACCCGCACCGCACCCACCCGGAAGACGAGGGCGACCGCGCTGGCGGTCGCCCTCGTCGCGCTGGCCGTCGCGTCGGTCCTCTCGCTCGTGTACGGCTCCCGCGAGATCCCGCTCGGCGAGGTCTGGCCGGCGCTGACCTCGCCCGATCCGGCGTCCATCGTCGACGCGGCGGTGCAGGGGCGGGTGCCGCGGACGGTCCTCGCGATCCTGGTCGGCGCCGCGCTCGGGCTCGCCGGAGCCGTGATGCAGGGCCTGACCCGCAACCCGCTCGCCGATCCGGGCATCCTCGGCCTCAACTCCGGCGCCTCGCTCGCGGTCGTGCTCGGGATCGCCGGGGTCGGCGCGACGAGCCTGCCGCAGTTCATCTGGCTCGCGTTCCTCGGAGCCGCCGCCGCCGGGGCGTTCGTCTACGCGGTCGCGTCGCTCGGCCGCGAGGGCGCCACTCCGCTGAAGCTCGCCCTCGCCGGAGCCGCGACCGCCGCCGCGCTCACCTCCCTCATCAGCGCGGTCCTGCTCACGCAGGAGACCACGCTGAACCGCTTCCGCTTCTGGCAGGTCGGCGGAGTCGGCGGCGCCGAGACCGCGAGCATCCTGCAGGTCCTCCCGTTCCTCGCGGTCGGCGCGGTGCTGGCCCTCTCCAGCGCGCGAGGGCTCGACGCCCTGGCGCTCGGCGACGACCTGGCGACCGGCCTCGGCCGGCGCGTGGGGCGCATCCGCCTGGTCGCGGGGCTCGCGGCCGTGCTGCTCTGCGGCGCCGCGACCGCGATCGCCGGACCGATCGGATTCATCGGCCTGGTCGTCCCGCACCTCGCCCGCCGCGTCACCGGCCCCGCGCACGCCTGGCTGCTGCCCTCCTCCGCTCTGCTCGGCGCCCTGCTGCTGCTCGTCGCCGACGTGGTCGGCCGCGTGGTCGCCCGGCCGAGCGACGTCGAGGTGGGCATCGTGACCGCGCTGATCGGCGCCCCGGTGCTCATCGCGATCGTGCGCCGCTCGAAGGTGCGGGCGCTGTGAGGACCGCGGAGGCGCCCGCCGCGGTCGGCATCGCGGCCGGCCGCACGCTGCGCCGTCGGCGCACGGTCATCGGCTGCGCGGTCCTCGCGGTGCTCGTGCTGGCGCTCGTCGTCGTCTCGCTCACGGTCGGCAGCACGGTCTACTCGGTGCCGGAGGTCGTCCGCGTGATCCTCGGCGAGACCGTGCCGGGCGCCTCCTTCACCGTGGGCACGCTGCGGCTGCCGCGCACCATCACGGCCGTCCTGGTGGGCGTGGGCTTCGGGATGGGCGGCGTGATCTTCCAGACGATGCTGCGCAACGCCCTCGCCAGCCCCGACATCATCGGCATCACCTCGGGGGCGAGCGCGGCGGCCGTCGTCGCGATCGCGTTCTTCGGGCTCTCGGGAGGCGCGGTCTCGGTGATCGCAGTCGCGGCCGGGCTCGCGACGGCCCTGATCATCGCCGGGCTGGCCGAGGGCGGCGGAGTGATCGGGGCGCGGCTGATCCTCATCGGCATCGGCGTCGCGGCGATGTTCCAGAGCGTGATCGCCTACGTGCAGACCCGCGCCGACTTCGAGGACGTCCAGGAGTCGCTGCGCTGGCTGACCGGCAGCCTCAACTCGGCCGCCTGGCCCTCGGTCCCGCCGCTCGCGCTGACGATGCTCGTGCTGGTGCCGCTGGCGCTGCTGCTCTCGGGCCGGCTCGGCGTGCTGCAGCTCGGCGACGAGTCGGCGACCGCGCTCGGGCTCGACGTGCGGCGCAGCCGGCTGGCCCTGCTCGCGGTCGGAGTCGGCCTCGTGGCCGTCGCGACCGCCGCCACCGGCCCGATCGCGTTCGTCGCCTTCGTCTCGGGGCCGATCGCGCGGCGGATCCTGCCGAGCGCGCGCACGCTGCTGATCCCCTCCGCCCTGGTCGGCGCGGTCGTGGTGCTCGCCGCCGACCTGCTCGCCCAGTACGTCGTCGGCGCGCTGTTCTCGGGCGCGCGCTTCCCGGTCGGCGTCGCCACCGGCGCCCTCGGCGCGCCCTTCCTGCTCTGGCTCCTCGCCCGCCGCAACCGCTCCGGAGGCTCCCTGTGACCGACGCCCCGCCCACCCTCGCCGCCGACGCGGTCACCCTCGCCTACGACGAGCGCGTCGTGGTCGACGGGCTCTCGCTCGCCGTGCCGCCCGGCCGGATCACGGTGATCGTCGGCGCGAACGCCTGCGGCAAGTCGACGCTCCTGCGCGCGATGGCGCGGCTGATCACCCCGCGCTCGGGGAGCGTCCTGCTCGACGGGCGCGCGATCCACCGGCTCCCGACGCGCCAGGTAGCGCAGCAGGTGGGGCTGCTGCCGCAGACCCCGATCGCGCCGGAGGGGATCGCCGTCTCGGACCTGGTCGCCCGGGGCCGCTACCCGCACCGGGGCCTCTTCGGCCGCGGCTCCGGATCGGACGACGACGCGATCGTCGAGGAGGCGCTGCGCGACACCGGCACGCTCGAGCTCGCCGACCGCCCCGTGGACGAGCTCTCGGGCGGGCAGCGCCAGCGTGTGTGGATCGCGATGGCCCTCGCCCAGCGGACCGACGTGCTCCTCCTGGACGAGCCGACGACCTACCTCGACGTGTCGCACCAGGTCGAGGTGCTCGACCTGCTCACCGACCTCAACCGCTCGCGCGGGACGACCATCGTGATCGTGCTGCACGACCTCAACCTCGCCGCCCGCTACGCCGACCACCTCGTCGCCGTGCGCGACGGAGCCCTGCACGCCTCGGGCACGCCCGCCGAGGTGGTGACGCCGGAGACGGTGCGCGCGGTGTTCGGTATGGAGTCGCGCGTGATCGAGGACCCGGTCTCGCGGACGCCGCTGGTGCTGCCCATCGGGCGCCACCACTCGGGCTGAGCCCGGCCGTTCAGACTGAGCGGTCAGGCCGGGGCCGCGGCCAGGGAGGCGCCGTCGACGAGCGTGCAGCGGAGGAGCTGCTGCTCCCGTCGCGCGGGGTCGCCCTCGATGAGGATCTGCACGGCGCGGCGGCCCATGTCGCGCCGGGGCAGCTCGAAGCCGGCCTGCCAGCCGGTGCGGTCGGCCGATCCGGAGAGCGACACCAGCGACAGGTCGCCCGGCACCGCCACCTCCTCGGCCTCGGCGGCCTCCTGCAGGAGGACGAACTGCTCCTCCTGCTCGGCGAGGACGACCGTGACGCCCTCGGCGGCGATCCGGCGGATCCACTCCCGCGGCGACGCCTCCGGCCCCGGCACGAGGTGGAGGAAGCCGTCGCCGAGCTCGGCCCGCGCGCCGGCCATGCGGTCGGTGTACGACTCGACACCCTCGCCGTGGCCGGCGTAGGCGAAGCGGGTGTGGCCGAGGGCGCGCGCGCAGGAGATCAGCTCGCGGACGATCGACGCGTAGTCGGCGGCCACGTAGGGCACGGGCCCACCGGCGTCGTCGCGGCGGCCGATGCTGACGAAGGAGAAGCCGCTCGCGTTGAGGAACTCGAGCTCCTCGCGGGGCATGCGCTGCCCGAGGAGGATGCAGGAGTCGGCCAGGCGCAGCCGGGTGGTGCCGCCGCTGAGGCCGCCGCGACGGCCGCCGACGCGACCGCTGGTCAGCAGGAGGAGGTCGATGTCGCGGTTCTGCGCCTCCTCCTCGATGCCGGCGAGGAACGGATGGAAGAAGTCCTCGCGATCGAGCGGGAACAGGCTCTCGTAGGTGTAGACGCCGATCATGCCGGTGCCGACCTGCTTGAGGCGGCGCGCGATGGGGTCGGCGACGTACCCCGTCTCCTGGATCGCCTTGAGGATCCGCGCCCGCGTCGCCTCCGGGACCCGGGCGAGCTGCTCGCCCTTGTCGTTGAGCACGAACGACACCGTCGTCTGGCTGACTCCCGCGAGACGCGCGATGTCCTTCTGCGTGATCCGCGGCACCCGGACACCCCCGCTTCATCCTGGTAATAGGTATTACGTCTTGACCTCAGGCTACCGATGACGAAGGATCGCCGTACGCCCATCCGGGGCGAGAGAGGGCGGAACGTCGACGATGATGAATCCCGCAGACCCAGACAACCAGACCACGGCCTCCCCGAGGCCCGATCGGCAGCACAAGCCCGATCAGCAGCCCGAGCACGATCCGCAGCGCAGGCCCGACAACTCGCGCCGCCTCTTCCTCGCCGGGGGCGCCGCCGCCCTCGCCGGCGCGGCAGGGGCCGTCGGCGCCGCCACTCCGGCCGCCGCCGCGCCCCCGGCCGACGCTCCCGGGCAGAAGAAGCGCCTGAGCGTCACCGAGGGGCCGATCTCACCCCTCGACAAGGAGTTCCGCTGGGACGACCGCGCCGGCGCCGACAACACCCGCGCGGTGCAGGCGGCCATCGACAAGGCGATGACCGCTCCGGGCGGCGAGGTGTCGCTGCCCGCCGGCGAGATCCGGGTGACGGGCCTCGCGGTCGACTACCGCGGCTACCCGGTGCAGCCCGAGAACGGGCCGCCCTACGGCTACGCCGGGCCGAAGATCGTCGGCGCCGGCATGCGCCAGACGAGGATCGTCCAGATCGAGGGCTCGACCCGCGACATCTTCACCGTCTCCGGCCAGACGGGCGACGCGGCCGGTCCCGCCAACAACAACAAGGCCACCGGCGTCGTCCTCGCCGACTTCGAGATGACGGGCACGCCCTCCGGCGGCCACGGGATGTCGCTGCGCTCGCTGGTCAACTGCGAGTTCCGCAACCTGTGGATCCAGAAGACCGGCAAGTCGGGCATCTTCCGCGAGCGCGCCACCTTCGTGTCGGGCGTCGACGACGAGTACTCGTACGCCAACTCCTGGAACAAGATCAAGATCGTCGCCCCCGCCGGCTGGGGCGTGGAGGACTCGGGCAAGGCCTCCATCGGCGGCTCGATGACCAACGTCGAGGCGATCAGCCCCGGCCTCGGCGGCTTCCTCCTCGCGCCGACGAACATGACGCTGCTCGACTGCCAGGCCATCGGCGGCACGGTCGGCCTCCGGTCGATCCGCAACGAGAACCGGCGCTCGGTCAACTCCGGCCTGACCCTGATCAACTTCCGCTCGGAGGGCTCCCGCGACGGCTGGGAGGTGCTGATCGAGGCCGGCACGAGCCACATGATCGTGAACCCGAACTTCTTCCCGACCTCGGGCGCGAACTGCCTCGGCGTCGGCCTGACGAACGGCGGAGCGGACTTCGAGGTGCGCAACCTCACCGTCCTCGGCGGCTTCTACGGGCTCAGCCTCGGCCGCTTCCCGCAGCAGAAGGCCATCGTGCTGGGCAGCGACTCCTCGCAGACGCGCCTCGTGAACCCGTTCATCGAGCGCGGCGCCGCGGGAGTGGACGAGGGCTCGCTGATCGTCGACGACGGACGCCTGACCTCGTTCGAGCTCGGCCGCGGCCGGGTGGAGCGCGCGGCCGGCTACACCACGGTCGCCCGCGCCCCCGAGACCATCCCGACCCCTCCGGCCGGACAGGTCAACGAGGGCTGGGAGCGCTCCGGCGACACCTGGCGGAAGGTGGCCGTCTTCCCCGACGGGCACCGCGTCGTCATCGCCTCCTGACCCCGGGCGGCGGCGCCCTCCGCGCCGCCGCCCTCCCCCACTGCACACGGAACGAGCACCAGAACGCATGCATGACGACAGCACCCGCATCGAAGCCCGCATCGCCCGCTTCCGCGCCGAGAGCCTCCGGCCGGCGATCCACCGGGCGGTCGAGCCGCTCGGGATCGAGTCGTGGACCGCTCCGGGCGAGCCGGTCCCCTTCGACCAGGCGCGGGCCGCGTCCTACGCGCCCGCCCGCATCGGGGAGCCGTGGGGCGCCCCCTGGGGCACCGTGTGGTTCCACGTGCGCGGCGAGATCCCCGCCTCCTGGGTCGGCGTCGACGGCTGCGAGCCCGAGCTCGTCGTCGACCTCGGCTACACCGGCGCCCAGTCCGGCTTCGAGGCGGAGGGGCTCGTCTTCACCGCGACCGGCACGGTCGTGAAGGCCGTCGAGCCGTTCAACCAGTCGGTCCCGCTCGACCGGCTGCCCGGCCGCGAGGCGGGCGACCGCACGGTCGAGCTCTACATCGAGGCCGCCGCCAACCCGAACATCACCGGCGACTGGTCCTTCACCCCCACGGCGCTCGGCGGCCGCCCCGCCGACGGCGCCCTGCCGTCCGACCCGCTCTACCGCCTCCGACGCCTCGAGCTCGGACTGCTCGACCGGGAGGTCTGGGAGCTGGAGCAGGATATGGCCGTGCTCGTCGGGCTGATCGGGCAGCTGCCCGAGTCCTCCCAGCGCCGCGCCGAGATCGTGCGCGCCCTCGACCGCGCCGTCGACGTCCTCGATCCGGACGACGTGTCCGGCACCGCCGCCGCCGGCCGGGAGGCGCTGAGGACGGTCCTCGAGCGCCCCGCCTCGGCCAGCGCGCACCACCTGCACGCCGTCGGCCACGCCCACATCGACTCCGCCTGGCTCTGGCCCGCCCGCGAGACCGCCCGCAAGGTGGCCCGCACCTTCTCCAACGTCTGCGACCTGATCGAGCGCGAGGAGGGCTTCGTCTTCGCCGCCTCCTCCGCGCAGCAGTACGCGTGGCTGAAGCGCGACCACCCGGAGCTGTTCGAGCGCGTCCGCGGCCACGTGCTCGCGGGCCGCTTCGTGCCGGTCGGCGGTATGTGGGTCGAGTCGGACACGAACATGCCCGGCGGCGAGGCGCTCGTGCGCCAGCTGCTCGAGGGCAAGCGCTTCTTCCTCGACGAGTTCGGGATCGACACCGAGGAGGTCTGGCTCCCGGACTCCTTCGGCTACTCCGCCGCGCTGCCGCAGATCATCGCCGGAGCAGGCGGGCGCTGGTTCCTCACGCAGAAGATCTCGTGGAACGAGACCAACACGATGCCCCACCACACCTTCTGGTGGGAGGGCATCGACGGCACCCGCGTGTTCACTCACTTCCCGCCCGTCGACCTCTACAACTCCGACCTCTCCGGAGAGGACCTCGCCCGAGCCGAGCGCCAGTACGCCGAGAAGGGCAGCGGCACCATGTCGCTCGTGCCCTTCGGCTACGGCGACGGCGGAGGAGGCCCCAACCGCGAGATGATCGCGGCCGCCCGCCGCACGCGCAGCCTCGAGGGCTCGCCGACGGTCGAGCTGTCCACACCCCGCCGCTTCTTCGAGGAGGCGCAGGCCGAGTACCCGGACGCGCCCACCTGGTCGGGCGAGCTCTACCTCGAGTTCCACCGCGGCACCTACACGTCGCAGGCGCGCACCAAGCAGGGCAACCGCCGCAGCGAGCACCTGCTCCGCGAGATCGAGCTGTGGGCGACCACGGCCCTCGTCCGCGCCGGGGTCCCGTACCCGGCCGACGAGCTGCGCGAGATGTGGCGGACGGTCCTCCTGCAGCAGTTCCACGACATCCTGCCGGGCACCTCCATCGCCTGGGTGCACCGCGAGGCGGAGGAGAACTACGCCCGCATCGCGCAGCGGATCGAGGAGATGATCGCCGAGACCGTCCGGGCCCTCGCCGGCGAGGGCTCCGCGGAGCTGCTGGTGAACTCCTCCCCCTTCGCCGTCGGGGGCGTGCCGGCGCTCGGCGCGGCCGCGGCCGACCCCGCCGCGGAGCACTCGGCCCCGATGCTCCGCTCCGACGGCGACGCCCACGTCCTCGACAACGGGCTCGTCCGGGTGCGGATCGGCGCCTCCGGGCTCCTCGAGTCGGTCGTGGACCTCGCGAGCGGCCGGGAGGTCGTGCCCGCCGGCGCCGCCGCGGGGCTCCTCCAGCTGCACCGCGACACCCCGAACAAGTGGGACGCCTGGGACCTCGACGACAACTACCGCCGCACGGTGGAGGACCTCGTCGGCGTCGACTCGGTCCGCGCCGGCACCGTGAGCGACCCGCTCGGCCGCGAGGTGCCGACGGTCGTGATCACCCGCTCGTTCGGCGGCTCCACGGTCGTGCAGACCGTCTCGCTGCAGATCGGCCGGGCGGCCGTCGACCTCGGCCTCGACATCGACTGGCACGAGCGCCGCAAGCTGCTCAAGCTCGCCTTCCCGCTCGACCTGCTCTCGGACCGGGCGACGTCCGAGATCCAGTTCGGCCACGTGCACCGCCCGACCCACGTGAACACGACGTGGGACGCCGCCCGCTTCGAGACCGTCGCGCACCGCTGGGTGCACGTCGGCGAGCCGGGCTTCGGCGTCGCGGTCGTCAACGACTCCACCTACGGGCACGACATCACCCGCGACCGCGCCGCGGCCGGCACACCGACGACCACGGTCCGGCTCTCGCTCCTGCGCGCGCCGCTGTTCCCCGACCCGGACGCCGACCAGGGCCGCCACCGCCTCGCAGTGTCGCTCGTGGTCGGCGCCGATCTGCCCGACGCCGTCGAGGCCGGCTACGCGCTGAACACCCCGGTCCGCAGGCTCACCGGTGCCGCGCCCGTCGCTCCCCTGGTGTCGATCGACGACCCCTCGGTGATCGTCGAGGCCGTGAAGGCGGCGGACGACGGGAGCGGCGACGTGATCGTGCGGCTCTACGAGTCGCTCGGCCGCCGCGCCGCAGCGACCCTCCGCGCCGCCTTCGCCGTCCGGGCGGTCACCCGCACCGACCTGATGGAGCGCCCCACCGAGCAGATCCGCATCGAGAGCTCCGTCGAGGCGGAGTCGGCCGACGTGCGCCTCGAGCTGCGTCCGTTCGAGATCGCGACGGTGCGCCTGGCGCGCTGAGTGCGAGGGGACGCGGGGCGGGAGCAGGCCGGGCGGGCTTGCTCCTGCCCCTGCGTCATGTGGTCTGCTCGATGCACACCGTCCCGATCGGAGAGGTCCCCCATGCAGTCGTTCCCCGCCCCGCCCCGCCAGGTGCAGATCGGCGACGCCGCCGCGTTCGCCGGCGTCACTCCGCGGGCGATCCGCCACTACCACCGGCTCGGCCTGCTCCCCGAGCGCGAGCGGGGCGGAGACGGCCGCAGGCGCTACGGCTACGACGACATCATCCGGCTGCTCTGGATCCGCCGCCTGGCCGATGCCGGGGTCGCGCTCGAGGACATCCGGGACGCCTTCGCCGTCGCAGCCCCGGCCGGCGCCGAGGACAGCGCCGACCGCGAGGACGAGGTCGCGGGCGTCCTCGCGCGGCTGGACGACGCGCTCGCCGCGCAGGAGGAGGAGCTGCAGCTGAAGCGGGCCTCGGTCCGGCGCATGCGGACCCTCGGCGGCCGGCTGGGGCTGCTCGACGACATCGTCTCGCGCCGCCTCGAGGGCGCACCCGAGGGCTCGCTGCGCCAGGCCGACCTCGACACCCTGCTGGTCACCGAGCGGATGTTCGGCCCGCTGGGCGCCGTCTCCCAGGCCGGCCGCTTCCTCGTCCTCGCCGCCGATCCGGCGCTGCGGGCGGAGGCCGACCGCGTCGACGCCGCCGAGGAGGCCCTCGACGACACGGTCGCCGAGGACGACCCCCGGGTGGAGCAGGTGGCGCGGGAGCGGCACGCCTTCGAGGCCCGGCTGATGCGCGTCGTCGAGGAGTCCGGTCAGCTCGAGGAGGATGAGGCGATCTTCGAAGCGTGGGACGAGGCGCACCCGCCCGAGGACCCCGCGCCGGCCCCCGATCCCGCACAGGGCTCCCGCGCCCGGAGCGCCGGCGAGATCATCCGGAGCCTGCCCTACGACGTCTCGCCGGCCCGCCTGCGCGCCATGGACCTGGCGATGCGGCTCGGGATGGAGGAGGCGCCGACGCGCTGAGACGCGGCGTCACGCCCGCTCGGTCACCCGAGGACCTCTCGCAGCACCTCCAGCGCCCGCTCGCGGTCGCCGACCCCGCCGCCCTCGTGCCCGCTGTACGGCCACACGTCGATCGACGTCTCGCCGCCGGAGACGTTGTGGGAGGCGAAGACCGTCGAGGGCGGGCAGATCGGGTCCATCAGGCCGACCGAGCGGTGCACCCGGCAGCGCAGGCGCCGCGAGAAGTGGACGCCGTCGACGTAGGAGAGGGTCCGCTCGACGGCGTCGAGGTCCTCGGGCCGGGTCGCCAGGTAGCGGGCGATCTCCACGTAGGGCGCCTCGTTCGTGACGGTCGTGGCGCGCAGGACGTCGGAGAGGAAGGGCACCAGGGCGATCGCCGCGCGCACCCGGGGGCGCAGCGCCGCCGCGGCGGTCGCGAGCGCTCCGCCCTGGCTGCCGCCGAAGACCGACACGCGGTCCGGGTCCAGCCCGGGGAGCGCCTCCACGGAGTCGACGGCGAGCGCCGCGTCCGCGATCAGGCGCCGGTAGTAGTACGTCTCGGGCGACTCGATGCCGCGGGTCGTGACCCCGGGGTACGCGGGTCCGCTGCCGTGGGGGTCGGGGGTGGCTCCGGAGCGGGCGAGACGGCCGGCTCCCTGGCCTCGCGCGTCGACGACCAGGTGCGCGTACCCGGCGGCGGCGATCCAGAGGTGCTCGATCGGACGGCCCCGTCCGCTGCCGTACCCGGGGTACTCGATCACCACGGGGAGCGGGGCGCCCGGATCGACCGCGGGGGTCACCAGCCAGGCGGCGATCGGCTCGCCCGCGAAGCCGGGGAACCGCACGTCCCGCACCCGCACCAGCGGGAGGCCCGCGTCGACCGGCGCGGCGCTGACGCCGGGGCCGCCCTCCCGCCCGAGCGCGAGGGTGGCCCGCCAGAAGGCGTCGAAGTCGTCGGGCTCCGCGACCTCCGCGCGGAACTCGCGGAGGGCGGCGAGGGGGCGATCCGTGAACACCGGGTCAGCCTTTCAGACCGGAGTGCGCGAGCCCTTCCACGAACTGCCGCTGAGCGAGGAGGAACACGGCCAGCACGGGCACGACCGTCATCGTCGCCGCGGCGAGCTGCACGTCCCACATCTCCCCGCCGTAGGCGTCGGTGAAGCGGGTGAGCGCCTGGGGCAGGGTGAAGAGCTCGGGTGAGGTCAGGTAGACCGTCGGCTCGAGGTACATGTTCCAGGACCCGAGGAAGGTCAGGATCGCGACGGCCGACAGCGCGGGCTTGGACAGCGGCAGGAAGATGCGCCGCCAGATCCCGAAGCGGCCGAGGCCGTCCAGGCGCGCGGCCTCCTCGAGCTCGCCGGGCATCGCGATGAAGTACTGCCGCATGATGAACGTGCCCAGCACCGCCGGCGCTCCGACCATCGGCACCAGCAGCAGCGGCACGTGGGTGTCGATGAAGCCGAGCTGCCGGAAGATCTGGAACAGCGGGATGATCGTCACCTCCGTCGGCACCAGCAGGCCGGTCAGGACGACGAGGAACACCGCGTTGCGTCCCGGGAACGGGATCCGGGCGAAGGCGTAGCCGGCCAGGCTCGAGACCAGCAGCGTCACCACGGTGACCGTGACCGCGATGTAGAGGCTGTTCCAGTACTGGAGCGCGAACGGCTGGAACCGGAACGCCTCGGCGTAGCCCGCCAGGCTCGGCGAGTCCGGCAGCAGGGTCGGCGGGTTCGAGAAGATCTCGTTCACCGGCTTGAACGACGAGGCGATCATCCAGAACGTCGGCACCGCGAACGGCAGCACGAGCAGGATCAGCGTCACGACGAGCAGGGCGGTCATGAGCGGGCTGCGGCCGCGGCGGCGCTTGACGGGCGGCTCCGGGACGGCTTCGAGGCGTGGCGTGAGCGGGGTCCCCTGCTCGACGACGGCGTCAGTTCTCATAGAAGACCCATTTCCTGCGCAGCTGCCACTGCACGACCGTGAGGATCAGGACGAAGAGGAGCAGCATCAGCGAGAGCGTCGCGCCGTAGCCGATGTCGCTGAACTCGAAGGCCTGTTGGAACACGTAGTAGACGAGCACTGTCGTCGACAGCTCCGGCCCGCCCTCGGTCAGGACGGCGACCTGCGCGAACGCCTGCAGCGAGCCGACGATCGTGAGGATGGCGGTGAGGAGCAGGGTGGGCGAGATGAGCGGGAGCGTGATCCGGAAGAAGATCGCGCGGGGGCTCGCGCCGTCCAGCCGGGCCGCCTCGTAGAGGTCGCCCGGCACCCCCTGCAGCGCGGCGAGGAAGAGCACCATGTTGACGCCGACGCTGCGGATGACCTGCGTGACGATGACGCTCGCCATCGCGGTGGGTCCCTCCTGGAGCCAGTTCGGCCCGTCGAGGCCGACCAGCGAGAGCAGGCCGTTGATCGCGCCGTTGTCCTGGAGGAGGAAGCCCCAGACGAGGGTCCAGGCGACCACCGAGATGACGACGGGCGAGAAGAAGAGCGTGCGGAACAGGGCGCCGCCCGGGATCCTCCGGTTGAGCAGCACGGCCAGGCCCAGCCCGAGGGCGAGGTTCAGGACGACCACTCCCCCGGAGAAGACCGCGGTCGTGCCGAGCACCGCGCCGATGCTCGGGTCGTTGATCGCCCGCTCGTAGTTCTCGCCGCCCACGAAGGTCATGGAGCCGGTGAAGACGTTCCACTCGTTGAGGCTGAACCAGACCGCGAGCCCGACGGGCAGCAGCACGAACACGATCACACCGAGCAGCTGGGGCGCGATGAAGAGCCAGCCGGCGAGCGCGTCGCGGCGCCGGAGGTTCCAGTAGGCGCCGGCGGGAGCGGATCGGCGGCTGTCCGTCGAGGTCGCGGTCATGGGATCACTTCCCCTGGAGGACGGGCGCGATGGCGTCGCAGACGCCTCCGAGCACCTCGGCGACGTCGGCGTCGGCCGACCACATGCGGTCCAGCGCCGTCTTGCCGACCGAGGTGATCTCGGCGGGGCTCGTCACCGGAGGGGTGGCGGACACGTCGGCGAGCTCGTCGACCACGACGCGGTCGAGCTGCTCGGCGCTGAGGCGGGTGTTGACCTTCGCCAGCTCCTCACCGGACAGCAGCGACTCGCGGGGCGGCGGGAAGAACTGCGCGAGCTTGGCGGAGTTCTCCGGGTTGGTCATGAACGAGAGGAAGCCGGTCGCCTCCTCCACGTGGTCGCCGCCTGCGAGCGCCGCCATGCCGGCCTGGCCGATGTTGCCGTACTCGCCGGCGGGGCCGACGGGCAGCGGGTAGATCTCGAACGGGAACGAGCCGTCGAGCAGGCTCGCGCGCGAGACCTGCGCGGTCGTGAACGCGGCGTCGCCGGCGAAGAAGTCCGCCGTCACGCCGGGTCCGGGGGTCGCGCCGCTGACGTAGACCGAGTCGTGGAAGAACTGGAACGCCTCCACCATCTCGGGCGAGTCCATCGTGCACTGGGTCCCGTCGTCGCTCCACGGCTGGGCTCCCCAGCCCGCCCAGAGGTTCGCGAGGCTCAGCCAGCCCGAGAAGTCGAAGTCGCGGATGATGTAGCCGGCCTTGCCGGTCGACTCGTTGACGGCCGCGCCGATGCGGTCGACGTCCTCCCAGCTGAGCGTCGCGGGGTCGACGGTCTGCCCGGCCTGCGCGATGAGGTCCTGGTTCACGTACAGCGCGAACGGCGAGTTGGAGAACGGGTACGCGTAGAGCTCGCCGTCCTGGCTGAACGACTGCGCCACGCTGGGCAGGATGTCGTCGTACTCGTAGCCCTCGGTCCCCTCGAAGGTCTCGGTCAGCGGAGCGAGCGCTCCGGCGTCGATCAGGTCCTTCGCGATGTCGCCGACCCAGGCGAGGTCGGGGGCGTTGCCGCCCGCGGCCTGCGTGGTCAGGGTCGAGTTGTAGTCCGCGAACGGGAGGGACTCGAAGGTCACGGACTCGATCTCGGGGTGGTCGGCGATGTACTCGTCGGCCATCGAGTCGAACAGGGCGAGCTGCTTCTCGTCGGAGGTCCAGACGGACATCCTCAGAGCGACGGGTGCTGAGTCGTCCCCGCCGCCGGCGGCGCCGCAGCCCGAGAGGGCGGCGATCACTCCGACTGCGGCGAGCGAGGCCATCAGCTTCTTCGCTGGTCTCATCGTCTCTCTTTCTCCAATGGTCTTCTCGGTGTTCCCGGTCAGTACCCGACGACGTCGGGCCAGTGGGTCTCTACGCCGCGCGACTCGAGCCTCGCCTGCAGGCGGGCGACGAGGGCGGGGTCGGCGGCGATCTCGTGGGGCGACAGGTCCTCGGCGAGGGCGAGGGCCGCCAGCTCGCCGACGGCCTCGCCGATGTTCCACTCCACGGGGTGGAGGCGGTACGCGCCGTTGGTGATGTGCGTCGTCCCGATGTTCTTGCCCCCGGGCAGCAGGTTCGTCGGGGTGCGCGGCACGAGGGCGCCGAGCGGGATCTCGAACGGCGAGCACTCCACGTCGAGGTAGTTGTCGCCTCCGGTGGTCGGGTGCAGGTCGATCCGGTACATGCCCACGCCGACGGAGTCGTCGAAGCGCGCGGGGCTCCCCGTCCCGCGGGCGGCGACGGAGACGTCCTGCTCGCGCACCGTGGTGAGCGCGCGGATCCGGCGGGACTCGCGGATGTAGGGGGCCTGCGCGAGGCCGTCGGCGGTGCCCATCACGTCGCCGCGGAGCCGGAGCCCGGGCCAGCCGCGGCCGCCGTCGGGCCGGGGCGCCTCGGTCTGGAGCCAGTAGAAGTACGACAGCGAGAGAGCGCGGGCGCCGGCGAGGTGCTTCTCCGGCTCCGGCACGTCGAGGATCGAGCTGTCGAGGTAGTCGAGCATCGGCCAGTTCGCGAGCACGATGTCGCTGTCGAGCGCGCCCGGCCGGAGGGTCTCGGTCGCGAGGATCCGGCGGAACATCCAGAGGTCGGTGTCCCCGCCCTGCGCGCGCTGGTCCGCGGTGCGGGTGTCGCCCACGGCGTTCACGTGCATCGTGCGGGTCTCGGGGCGCAGCGTCCTCGGGTTCGGCGCGGTGAAGGAGAGGAGCTTCCCGCCCCAGAACGGCACCTCGTACTCGTGCCAGTAGTCGTAGTCGGCCGGGCGCTCGATGGTGTGGTCGCCGTCCGCGCTGTCGAAGCCGAAGCACCAGGTGACGGCCTGCACGTTCATCGGGTCGGCGACGGCGGGAGCGCTGGGCTCGCCGTGCTCGTCGCGCGACTCGGACCCCGTGACGTAGTCGACCTCCGCGAGGGGGAGCAGCTCCCCCGTCTCGGTCGCGTCGATCACGTACCGTCCGGAGACGGCGAGCTCCTCGCCCGAGACCGCGTCGCGCAGCAGGACGCGCTCGATCCGGCCCGGGCCGCCGTCGACGGCGAAGGGGACGACGCCGGTGACGACGCGGATCGCTCCGCTCGAGCGGTAGGGGGCGAGCATCTCGTCGAGCACGGCGACGGCCACTCGGGGCTCAGCGCAGAGCCGGCTCACGAGTCCGCGGCCGGGGTTCAGGCGGTCGTCGCGCATCGCCTCGGCGGTGAGGGGGTAGTTGCGGCGGTAGTAGCCGCGGATGCCGTCGCGGAGGCGCCGGTAGTCGGCGGTGACGCCGAACTGCTCGACCCAGGTGTGCTCGTCCGGCGGGACGCCCTGCGAGGTGAGCTGGCCGCCCAGCCACGGGTACTGCTCGGTCAGCACGACCGAGAGGCCGTTGCGGGCGAGGGCGATCGCCGCCGCCACTCCTCCGAGGCCGCCGCCGATCACGGCGACATCTGCTTGCATCGGGGTCACGCGTCCGCCTCGTCCTCGTCGACAGTCTGGGTCATCGGCCTACTACCCGCGGGTAATACGTATTGCCGATTGATTAGACCGTAACGCACGAGTGTCCGGTTGGCAACGGTCTCCGCCGTTCCGAGCGATGCCGCGGCGACCCGCGGGCGTCCTCAGCCGGGAGCGGGCCGGGTGTCAGGGCTCGGTGGCATGCTCGACCCCGAGCGCGGCCGGCGGGCGGCGGCGCGGAGCGGAGCAGCATGATCGGATTGGATCTCACCGGGCGCACGGCCCTCGTCACGGGGTCGGGGCAGGGCATCGGGCTGGCCATCGCGACGACGCTCGCGGAGGCGGGCGCCGAGGTGATCGTGAACGCCCGCTCCGAGCGGTCGATCCGCCGGGCGATCGAGGCCGTCGGCGCCGCGGTGCCGGAGGCGCGGGTGCGCGGAGTCGCGGCCGACGTGTCGACGGAGAAGGGCACGGCCTCCCTCCTGCGCGCGGCCTCGGAGGTGGACGTGCTCGTCAACAACCTCGGGATCTTCGGCTCCGCCGATGCGCTCTCCATCGACGACGACGAGTGGCGCCGCTACTTCGAGGTCAACGTGCTCACCGGCGTGCGCCTGACCCGCGCCTACCTCCCCGGGATGATGGAGCGCGAGTGGGGCCGCGTCCTCTACATCGGCAGCGACTCCGCCGTCGTCACGCCCGCCGAGATGATCCACTACGGAGTGTCGAAGACCGCGCTGCTGGGCGTCTCGCGAGGCTTCGCCAAGGCCGCCGCCGGCACCGGGGTGACGGTGAACAGCGTGCTCGCCGGGCCGACCCACACGGGCGGCGTCGAGGACTTCGTCTACGAGCTGGTCGACCGCGAGCTCCCGTGGGAGGAGGCGCAGCGCGAGTTCATGCGCCTGCACCGGCCGCAGTCGCTGCTGAAGCGCCTCATCGAGCCGGAGGAGATCGCCCACATGGTGGCGTACCTCGCCTCCCCGCTCGCCTCGGCCACCACGGGCGCCGCCGTGCGCGTCGACGGCGGCTACATCGACTCGATCGTGCCGTAGCGCGCGCTCCCGGGGCTTCCCGGGGCGCCGGCCGTCAGCGCGGAGGGGCGACCGAGCCGCCGGGGCGCCACGGGCCGCCGATGCGCTCCTGGAGGAGCGGTGCCGCCGGGTCGGCGAGGCGGGCGAGCAGCGCCTCCACTCCGCGGCGGCCGAGCTCGCGGCCGGGCGCGACGAGCAGGTCGAGCGCCGGGTCGGCCAGGTCGGCGACGTCGGGGTCGGAGGCGAGCAGGACGATCGAGAGGTCCTCGGGCACGCGCAGCCCGCGGTGCCGCACCTCGTGCGCGAACCCGACGGCGGCGCCCCCGTTGACGATCACCACGGCGGTCGCGGAGGCGGGGTCGAACGAGCGGGCGAGGGTGCGGCCGCCGGCGGGCGACTCCTCGCAGCGCAGCAGCACGCCCTCGACGCCGCGGGCCGCGCAGGCGAGTGCGAACGCCTCCTGGGTGCGCGCGTAGGGGCCGAAGTCAGCCGCGGCGTCGCGGTCCGGGCCGAGCACGAGCGCCACCCGCGCGTGCCCCAGGCCGGCGAGCCGGCCGAGCGCCTCCTCGACCATCCCCTCGAAGTCGATGTCGACCCAGTCGAGGGCGGACGGGTCGCGGGTGCGCCCGATGAGGGCGAAGGGCGTGCCGGAGTCCCGAAGGACCGGCACGCGCTCGTCCTCGCTGGTGACCTGCATCAGCACGACGCCGTCGATCAGGCCGTCGGCGCGCAGGTCGGCGAGGCGGTCGGAGCCGCCGACCGTCGGCCACAGGACGATCGAGTGGTCCTGCTCCGCCGCGGCCTCGGCGGCTCCGAGCAGGAACGAGGTGGCGGTGTTGAGCGGCCGGCTCGACACGAGCGGGTAGACGACCGCGACGATCCCGGAGCGGCGCCGCGCGAGAGCGCGGGCCAGTGCGTGCGGCCGGAAGCCGAGCTCGCGCATCGCCGCCCGCACCCGCTCGCGGGTCTCGGGCGAGACGGGCTTGGTGTCGTTGACCACGAACGAGACCGTCGCGATCGAGACCCCCGCGAGGCGCGCGACGTCCCTCATCGTGGCCACCGCGCCTCCTCCGCTCGCGCCGCCCGGCCGTGGTTGACGCGGGGCGGACGTCTCCCGCATCCTAGGAGACGCGGCCGGTAAAGCGGTTAACCCCGTGTCGGGCCGCCCACCGCCGCACCGTCTCCACCGTCGAAGAAGGAACACCGTGACCACACCCTCCTCCCCCGTCCGCGTCCTCGTCTGGGGCGAGAACCGCCATGAGCAGATCGAGGAGAAGGTCCGCGCGATCTACCCCGACGGCATGCACAGCACGATCGCCGACGGCATCCGCGAGAACCTCGGCGAGCGCGCCTCCGTCTCCACCACCACGCTCGACGAGCCCGAGCACGGCCTCACCGAGGACGTCCTCGACGCCACCGACGTGCTCGTATGGTGGGGCCACATGGCCCACGGCGACGTCTCCGACGAGATCGTCGAGCGCGTCCAGCGCCACGTCCTCTCGGGCATGGGCCTCGTCGTCCTGCACTCCGGCCACTGGTCGAAGATCTTCGGCAAGCTCATGGGCACCACCTGCACGCTGCGCTGGCGCTCGGAGCAGGACCGCGAGCTGGTCTGGACCGTCGACCCCACGCACCCCATCGCCCAGGGGATCCCGCACCCCTTCGTGATCCCCCGGCAGGAGATGTACGGCGAGTTCTTCGACGTGCCGGCGCCCGACGAGCTCGTGTTCCTCTCGACCTTCTCGGGCGGCGAGGTCTTCCGCTCCGGCATGACCTGGAAGCGCGGCCACGGGCGCATCTTCTTCTTCTCCCCCGGCGACCAGGACTACCCCGTCTACCACCAGGCCGAGGTGCGCCGCGTGATCGCGAACGGCGTCGAGTGGGTGCGCTCCTCGCGCCCCGAGCGCCGCCTCCCGGTGCTGCAGCGCTACGAGGCCGAGGACTTCCACAACGGCCAGGACTACGAGGGAGCGCTCGTCCGATGACGGTCCGCCTCGTCCAGGTCGGCGCCGGCGCGATGGGCCGCGCCTGGATCCGCACCATCCGCGACTCCCCGGACGCCGAGCTCGTCGGCCTGGTCGACCTCGACGTCGACCTCGCGACGGCCGCGGCGGAAGAGGAGGGGGTCGGCCCGGTCGCGGTCGGCACCTCCGTCGCCGAGGTCGCCGCGCGCTCCGGCGCCGACGCCGTGGTCAACGTGACCGTGCCGCGGGCGCACCTGCCCGTCAGCTCGGAGGCGCTGTTCGCCGGGCTGCCCGTGCTCTCCGAGAAGCCGATCGCGCCGACCATCGCCGAGGCGCTGGTGCTCGCGGCGACGGCAGAGGCCTCGGGCCGGCTCCTGATGACCAGCCAGTCGCGCCGCTACTACGCAGCGATCACCGCCTTCCGCGAGCAGATCGCCGGGCTCGGGCAGCTGGGCACCGCCTCCGTGCACTTCGCGAAGGCGCCCCGCTTCGGCGGCTTCCGCGACGAGATGGACCACGTGCTCCTGGTCGACATGGCGATCCACGCCTTCGACGCGGCGCGGTACCTGCTCGACAGCGACCCGGTCGCGGTCTACTGCGAGGAGTACAACCCGGGCTGGAGCTGGTACGCCGACGGAGCCGCGGCGAGCGCCGTGTTCGAGTTCGCCGGCGGAGTGCGCTTCAGCTACACCGGCAGCTGGTGCGCCGACGGCCTCGAGACCTCGTGGAACGGCGACTGGCGCGTGAACGGGGCCGGCGGCACCGCGCACTGGGACGGCGACGGCGCTCCGGAGTGGCAGTCGCGCGAGTCGGAGGCGGTGCGGACCGCCACGCTCGAGCCCGTGCCCGAGGAGATCGCGGGCTCGCTCGCGGAGTTCGTGCGGGTGCTGGGCTCGGGGGCGGTCCCCTCGGGCGAGGTGCACTCGAACGTGCGGAGCCTCGCGATGGTGGAGGCGGCGGTCCGCTCCTCCGAGACGGGCGCGCGGGTGCGGCTCGACGACGTGCTGGAGGAGGGGTACGCGGAGGCACTGACGCTCGCGCGCGACGAGCGAGTCCGCGCGGCCCTCGGCTCCTGGGGCTCGGCCGCCGAGGGTCTCGCGCGCTGACCACGCCGCCCGGCGGATCTCGAGACGTCCGTGCCGGCGTCTCGAGACCCCGCCCGGTCGCGGCTCCGCCACCGCGCGTTCGCCGGGCGGACACCTGCGGGCGGCGGCGCGTTCACCGGGGGCGGCCAGCGTGGGCGGGTTCCTTCGAAGCCGCTCAGGAGACCCGTGTCCTCTCGTCACACCCGCACCCGCACACGCACCGCCACCCTCGCCCTCACCGTCACCCTCGCCGGCTGCACCCTCGGAGCCGCGGCCCTGCCCGCCTCCGCCGCGGGCGACTCCTTCTTCACCCGCATCGCCACGGTGCCGGCCTACCTCAACGCGGCCGACCCGTCCGCCGACTCCGCCGTCGCCGAGATCTCGAGCGCGTCGCCCGACGGCCGCCTGGTCTACTCGACGGACTCCGCCGGGCAGCGCATCGACGTCCTCGACATCTCGGACCCCGACGCCCCCGAGCCGCGCGGCGGCGTCGGCGTGGGCGGCGAGCCGACGTCGGTCTACGCGACCGGCGAGTACGTCCTCGCGGTGGTCGACACGAGCGATGGCGACTTCGCGAACCCCTCCGGCCACGTCAGCGTGCTGCACGCCGACGACCTCGCGCCCGTCGCGAGCATCGAGCTCGGCGGCCAGCCCGACTCCATCGACGTCACCACCGACGGCTCGACCGCGGTCATCGCGATCGAGAACCAGCGCGACGAGGACCTCGCCCCCGAGGGCGGCGAGGAGGGCGACCTCCCGCAGGCGCCCGCCGGGGAGCTCGTGGTGATGGATCTCGCGGGCGACCCCTCCGCCTGGGTGCCGGAGCACGTCGACCTCACCGGTCTCGCCGGCCTCGACACCCCGTCGGACCCGGAGCCCGAGTACGTCTCGATCAACCCGGCCGACACGGCCGTCGCCGTGACGCTGCAGGAGAACAACGCCGTCGCGATCGTCGACCTGGCCACCCGCTCCGTCACCGCCTCGTACACCGCGGGCACCGCCTCCGTCAGCGGCATCGACACGCTCGACGACGACTCGATCTCGCTGACCGGCTCGATCACCGACGTCCCGCGCGAGCCCGACGCGATCGGCTGGGTCGGCGACGACCACGTCGCGATCGCGAACGAGGGCGACTGGAAGGGCGGCACGCGCGGCTGGTCGATCCTCGACGCCGCGACCGGGGCCGTGCAGTGGGACGCCGGGAACTCGTTCGACCACCTCGCGGTGCGCCTCGGGCTCTACCCGGACAAGCGCTCCGACGCGAAGGGCTCCGAGCCCGAGGGCCTGCTCTCGGCCACCTTCGACGGCGTCCCCTACGTGTTCGTCGGCGCCGAGCGGGCGAACTTCGTGGCCGTCTACGACGTATCGGAGCCGACCGCGCCGCGCTTCGTGCAGGCGCTGCCGTCGACGCCCGGCCCGGAGGGGCTGCTCGCCCTGCCCGAGCGCGACCTGCTGGTCGTCTCGAGCGAGACCGACGACGCCGAGGCCGCCGTCCGCGCGAGCGTGCAGCTCTACGCGCTCGGCGCCTCCGCCCCCGCGTTCCCGACCGTGCTGTCGGCCGACGTCGACGGATCGCCGCTGCCCTGGGGTGCGCTCTCGGGCCTCTCGACCGACCCGGCGGCGCCCGACCGCCTGTACGCGGTGAGCGACAGCGCCTACGCGCCGAGCACACTCCACTCGATCGACGCCTCCGTCTCGCCGGCGCTGCTCGACACGACCCTCACGGTGACCGAGGGCGGCGAGCCCGCCGCTCTGGATCTGGAGGGGATCGCCGCCCGCGTCGACGGCGGCTTCTGGGCCGTGACGGAGGGCGGGACAGGCGACGGCAACGCGCTCCTGCGGCTCGACGCGGACGCCGCGGTGACCGAGCGGATCGCCCTGCCCGCGGAGCTCGCCTCCGCACTGGGCAAGCAGGGCTTCGAGGGAGTGACCGTCGAGGACGGCGCCGCCGGTGAGATCGTCTGGACGGCGCTGCAGCGCGAGGCCTCGATCGACGCCGACGGAGTGGTCCGGATCGGGCGCTACGACGTCGCCGCCGACAGCTGGAGCTTCTTCGGCTACCCGCTGGAGGCCGTCTCCGGGGCGGACGGCGACTGGAACGGGCTCTCGGAGATCACGCTGACCCCCGCGGGCACGCTCGCGGTGATCGAGCGCGACAAGCTCAACGGGCCGGACGCCGCGCTGAAGGCCGTGTACACGGTGCCGCTGCCGACGGAGGCCGGCGCGGCGGTCGGCGAGACGCTGCCGATGCTCGAGAAGACCCTCGCGGTCGACGTGCTGCCCGCGCTGCAGTCCGGGAACGGCTGGACCCAGGAGAAGCTCGAGGGCCTCGGGATCACCGGCTCCGGCGAGGTGTTCGCGGTGACCGACAACGACGGTGTGGACGACGCGAACGGCGAGACGGTGCTCGCATCGCTCGGCTCCGCGGAGTCCGTGTTCGGGACGGGGACGGTGCCGACCCCGGGACCGACGGCTGAGCCGACAACGGCGCCGACCGCGCAGCCCACGGTCGCGCCGACGACTGAGCCGACCACGGCGCCGACCGCGCACCCCTCGGCCGAGCCGACCCGCACGCCGGCTCCTGCTCCGGCCGGCGCCGTTCCTCCGCGGACCGGATCGGGACTCGCGAGCACCGGCGTCGAGACGGGCTGGACCGCCGCGGCGGCGCTCGCCCTGCTCGCCGGTGGAGCGCTCGCGCTCGGAGTCACGCGCCGCCGCCGCGACGCGCGCTGACGAACGCCGACGGCCCGGGGGACAGTGTCCTCCGGGCCGTCGGCGTTCCCCCGCGCGAGCGGGGCGGGTGGTCGGGTGTCAGCTTCCGGTGGGGGCGTCCTCGGTGTCGGGAGAGGTGCTCTCGGAGGGCGCCTGCGGGGCGACGGGCGCGGCAGGGCCGGAGCAGGAGCCGGCGTGCGGGTCGGCTCGGCCGAGGGGTGCGCGGTCGGCGCCGTGGTCGGCTCAGT
>NZ_PSWJ01000026.1:0-51964 GCF_002932775.1 Rathayibacter sp. AY1B8
GAGCTGATCCGCCGGCGCCTGGCCGAGGCGCGTCCGGACGACGGCTTCCTCGGCGAGGAGTCGGGGTCGGGGGGCGGGACGAGCGGGCCTCCAGGGAGAGGCACCGCTCGGTTACGTGAGCGCAGCCTGTGCGAACATCACGAATTCATAAAGGATAACCACGGCCGGCGGGATCCGGCCAGAGGCCGCCGCGCACAGGCGCGATCGGGGCACGACGCGCGGCGAGCCCCGGCGGGATCCTGCGCCGATCCGCCTCTCGGCGCACGGAATCCTTGTCGGCCCGGCCTGGGAGAGCGGTTACACCTCGTCCGCGCGCAGGCGGCGCAGCAGATCCTCCAGCTCGGCGAAGAGAGGATCCGGTGCCGCGATGAGCAGGCCGGAGCCGAAGGGCGCGCCGTCGAGTCCCGCGACCCGCGCACCCGCCTCCTCGGCGATGAGGGCGCCCGCAGCGAGGTCCCACGGATTCAAGCCCCGCTCGTAGTACGCGTTCAGCTGCCCGGTGGCCACCGAGCACAGGTCGAGCGCCGCCGAGCCGATGCGGCGGATGTCGCGGACCGAGCCCAGGAGCTCCTGCACCACGGCGCCCTGGCGCATCCGGCGGCCCGCGTCGTAGCCGAAGCCGGTGCCCACCAGCGCGAGCGAGAGGGAGGAGGGAGCCGAGACCTGCAGCGCGACTCCGTCCCGCTCGGCTCCCCCGCCTCGGCTGGCCGTGGTCACCTCGCCCGTCGCTCCGTTCACGACCGCGCCGGCGAGCGCGGTCCAGGTCGCGGGATCCGGCTCCCCCTCCACCACAGCGATGCTGACCGCGTAGGAGGGGATGCCGTAGAGGTAGTTGACGGTCCCGTCGATCGGATCGACGACCCAGGTCAGCCCGCTCGTGCCGCCCCCCGACCCCGACTCCTCGCCGAGGAAGCCGTCGTCCGGACGCGCCTCGGCCAGGCGCCGGCGGATCAGCTCCTCGACCTCCCGGTCCGCGGCCGTCACCACGTCCTCCGGAGACGACTTCGACGCGGCGATCTCGACACCGTCCTCCCGCCGCTGGCGGGCGAGGTGCGCCGCCTCGACGGCGATCGAGCGGGCGATGGCGAGGAGGGGGGCGTTGTCGCTCATGGCCCCAGCCTAGGGATCGGGCCCATCATGAGGGGATGAGCACCCCTATCGCCCTCACCGGAGCCACCGGAGCCGTCGGCGGCCGCGTCGCGCGCGAGCTCGCCGACGCCGGTCACGCCCTCCGCCTGCTGGTCCGCGACCCGTTCCGCGCGCCCGAGCTCCCCGGGGCCGAGGTGGTGCGCTCCTCCTTCGCCGACGCGGGCGACTCGCTCGAGGGCGTGCGCCTCCTCCTGATGGTCTCCGCCTCCGAGAACGAGGAGCGCCGCGCCGAGCACCTCGCATTCGTCGACGCAGCCGCCGCCGCGGGTGTCGAGCACGTCGTCTACACCTCCTTCGCCGGAGCCGCACCCGACGCGGTCTTCACCCTCGCCCGAGACCACGCGGCCACCGAGGACGCGATCCGCCGCTCCGGCATGGGCTGGACGTTCCTCCGCGACAACCTCTACCTCGACTTCCTGCCCGCGATGCTCGGCGAGGACGGCGCGATCCGCGGACCCGCGGGAACGGGCCGGGCCGCCGTCGTCGCGCGCGAGGACGTGGCCCGCGCCGCCGCCGCGGTCCTCCGTTCCCCCTCCGAGCACCGCGGAGCCGCCTACGAGCTGACCGGGCCCGAGGCCCTCACCCTCGACGAGGTCGCCGCGACACTGACGGCGGCCGGCCGCCCCGCCGTGTTCGTCGACGAGACCCTCGAGGAGGCGTACGCGTCACGCCGCCGCTGGAACGCACAGGACTGGCAGCTGGACGCCTGGGTCAGCACCTACTCCGCGATCGCCGCCGGACAGCTGGAGCACGTCTCGTCCGACGTCGAGCGGCTCACCGGACGGCCGCCGCTCTCCCTCGCGGGGTTCCTGGAGCAGGAGGCGCGGGGCTGAGGCGACGGCGCGGGCCGGGCCGACAGCGCGGGCCGGGCGACCGCGGAGGCCGGGCCGACGGCGTGCGGGGTGCGACGGGACGAAGACGCCGGGCCCGGCGATCCGCCGGACCTGTGCTCCCCCGGAAAGGCACTCCGCCGGAACGGCGATATCCCGACATGCGGAACGCCCCGCGCATCTCATGATGCCGGGGCGTCTGCTGGGTGTTCCTGCTCGGTGGCGAGTGAGGGATTCGAACCCCCGAAGGCTACGCCGTCTGATTTACAGTCAGATCCCTTTGGCCGCTAGGGTAACTCGCCGTGACGCACCCGACCGCGTGTTCACAACCGGAGGCGCTCAGCAAGGATACCCACGCGACCGGCGGATCGGAAATCGGTGCCGCGAGGCCTCAGTCCGCCTCCGCCGCGTAGCGGGACGCCGCCTCCGCGACCTTCCCCGCGTAGCTCCCGGCCGGGTTGTAGGCCGCGATCGCCGCCCGCCATCCCGACTCCGTCGAGAGGTCGCCGCCGGCGTCGCAGAGGTACCGGGCGGCGGTCACCGCCTGCTGGTCCACGTTCTGCGGATCCCATCCGCTCGACGCCCACGCCATCCACGTCGCCGGGATGATCTGCAGCGGACCCATCGCCCGGTCGACCTCGGCGTCGCCGTCCAGAGCCCCGCCGTCGTTGTCGGGGACCCGGTCGAAGCGCGTTCCGTCCAGGCGCGGACCGTAGATCGGCTCCGTCGGCCGCCCGTCCTCGCCCAGCTCGCCGCCGTCGATCGTGCCGTGCCTGCTCTCGACGTAGCCGATGCCGGCCAGGGTCGCCCAGTCCAACCGGCAGTCGGGGTCGACCGACGCCGTGAGGAGGGCCGTGCCCGCGTAGGCGGTGAGCGCACGCAGCGGGATGCCGCTCCCCTCGGACGCCGTGCCCAGCCACGCCTCGTCGGCGAGCAGTCGCACCGGCGTCGCCGCGGCCTGCTCGGGATCCTCCAGCACGACGAGGTCGGCCGCGACGGGAGCGGTCGCCGCGGGAGGGACGGTGGACAGGCCCTCCTCGACCGTCAGCGCGGGCGGCCGCTGGCCGCAGCCGGCCAGGAGGAGCCCGGCGAGCGGGACGAGGACGAGAACGGGGACGCGGCGCACTCCTCAGAAGTACCAGCCGCGCCTGGGGCCGGGCTCCGCCACGCCTGAAAGCTAAACTCGGAGCCATGGCAGATTCAACGTTCGACGTCGTCAGCAAGATCGACAAGATGGAGGCGGACAACGCCCTGAACCAGGCCCACAAGGAGGTCGAGCAGCGCTACGACTTCAAGAACGTCGGCGCCTCGATCGCCTGGAGCGGCGAGAAGATCCTGATCAAGGCCAACACCGAGGAGCGGGCGAACGCCATCCTCGACGTCTTCCAGTCGAAGCTGATCAAGCGCGGCATCAGCCTCAAGAGCCTCGACGCGGGCGAGCCCTTCGCGTCCGGCAAGGAGTACCGGATCGAGGCCACCCTCAAGGAGGGCATCGACCAGGAGCACGCGAAGAAGATCAACAAGCTCATCCGCGACGAGGCGCCGAAGTCGGTCAAGTCGCAGATCCAGGGCGACGAGCTCCGCGTCTCCTCGAAGAGCCGCGACGACCTCCAGGCGACCATGGCGCTCCTGCGCGGAGCCGACCTCGAGCTCGACCTCCAGTTCGTCAACTTCCGCTGAGGAATGACGCACACGGGAGCACGCGCGTGACCGCCGGAATCGACGACCCCGACCGGCGGGGCCGCACCGGACTCGACAGGGACGGGCTCGACCTCGTCGGGAACCCCGACGTGGTCGTGAAGGAGGTCACCCTCCTCTCGAGCGACTGGTACGTCCTCCGCACCACCCGCTTCGACTACCGGCACCGCGACGGCAGCTGGACGAGCGAGCAGCGCGAGACCTACGACCGGGGGAACGGCGCGGCGGTCCTGCTCTACGACGCCGACGCGCGCACCGTCGTCCTGATCCGGCAGTTCCGCTACCCCGCGTACGTGAACGGCGACCTCGACGGGATGCTCCTCGAAGTGCCCGCCGGTCTCCTGGACGAGGACGGGCCCGAGGAGGGCGCCCGCCGCGAGGCGTCCGAGGAGACCGGACTCGAGGTCGGCCGGCTCGAGCACGTGTTCGACGCGTTCATGAGCCCCGGCTCGGTCACCGAGAAGCTGCACTTCTACGCCGGGCGCTACCGCGCGGGGACCCGCAACGGAGCGTTCGCGGGACTCGCCGACGAGGGCGAGGACATCGAGGTCCTCGAGCTCTCGTTCGACGAGGCGCTGACCCAGATCGGCGTGCAGATCGTCGACGCGAAGACGATCATGCTCCTGCAGTGGGCGGCCCTGTCCGGCCCGTTCTCGCGCTGACCCGCGGACGTCGCGGCTCCGTGCGCCTCAGCGCGCGTACTCGGCGAGGGCGCGTCCGGTCAGCGTGTCCGCCGCCGCGAGCCCGACCGGAGTCCCCTCGAAGACGATCGTCCCTCCGTCGTGCCCGGCTCCGGGCCCCACGTCGATGATCCAGTCCGCGTGCGCCATCAGGGCGCGGTGGTGCTCGATCACCACGACCGAGTTCCCGGAGTCGACCAGCCGGTCGAGCAGTCCGAGCAGTGTGTCGACGTCCGCGAGGTGCAGGCCCGTGGTCGGCTCGTCGAGCAGGTAGACGGATCCGGACGAGGCCATGTTGATCGCGAGCTTGAGGCGCTGGCGCTCGCCCCCGGACAGCGTGTTCAACGGCTGTCCGAGCGTGAGGTAGCCGAGACCGACGTCGACGAGACGGGCGAGCACCGTGTGCGCCGGTCCGCTCGCGAAGAACTCCGCGGCGTCGACGATCGGCATCGAGAGCACCTCGTGGATGTTCCTCCCGCGCAGGCGGTACTCGAGCACCTCAGCGGTGAACCGCTTGCCGTCGCACTCCTCGCAGACCGACGAGACCGTCGCGGCGGGGCCCAGCTCGGTGAAGATCATCCCGGCCCCCTTGCAGACGGGGCAGGCGCCTGCCGAGTTCGCGCTGAAGAGCGCCGGTCTCACACCGTTCGCCTTCGCGAAGGCCGCCCGGATCGCGTCGAGGACCCCGGTGTAGGTCGCCGGATTGCTGCGCCGCGAGCCGCGGATCGGCGACTGGTCGGCCACCACCACGCCCGGCCGACCCGCGAGCGAGCCGTGCAGAAGCGACGACTTGCCCGAGCCGGCGACTCCGGTGACGACGGTCAGCACGCCCAGCGGGACGTCCACGTCGACGCCGCGGAGGTTGTGCGTGGAGGCCCCGCGGATCTCCACCGCCCCGGTCGGACGGCGCACGGCCTCCTTCAGCGGGACGCGGTGACCGAGATGACGGCCCGTCAGGGTGTCCGACGTGCGCAGCTGCGCCACCGTCCCCTCGAACCGCAGCTCGCCGCCGTGCGCGCCGGCCCTCGGACCGAGGTCGACCACGTGATCGGCGATCTCGATGATCTCCGGCTTGTGCTCGACCACCAGGACGGTGTTGCCCTTGTCCCGCAGGCGGCGCAACAGCTCGATCATCCGCGAGACGTCGTGCGGATGCAGACCCGCCGTCGGCTCGTCGAAGACGTAGGTGACGTCCGTGAGGCTCGACCCCAGATGCCGCACCATCTTGACCCGCTGCGCCTCACCGCCCGAGAGCGTGCCCGACTCCCGATCGAGCGACAGGTAGCCGAGGCCGACCTGGACGAGGGCGTCGAGCGTCCCGAGGAGGGTCTCGACGATCGGAGCGACGGACGGCGCCTGCAGTCCGCGGAGCCACGCGGCGAGGTCGGTCGCCTGCAGCGCGGCGCACTCGGCGATGTTCCGGCCCCCGATGCGCGACTCCAGCGCCGCCCGGGTGAGCCGGCCGCCTCCGCACTCGGGACAGGCGGCGAAGGTGGCCACCCGCTCGGCGAAGGCGCGGATGTGCGGCTGCGCCGCCTCCTTGGCCAGGTAGAGGCGGGTGACCTTCACCAGGAGGCCCTCGTAGGTCATCGTCATCCCGGCGATGGCCATCTTCGTGGCCGGACGGTGGAGGAACGCGTCCATCTGCTCGGGCGTGAAATCGGCGATCGGCACATCGGCCGGATAGAGGCCCGACTCGGCGAGGCCCTTCCAGTACCAGCCGCCGACGACGAAGTTCGGGATCGCGTCGAGAGCGCCGCCCTCGAGCGACTTCGAGCGGTCGATCAGCGCGTCGAGGTCGATGCTCGACACCCGGCCCGTCCCCTCGCACCGCGGGCACATCCCCTCCGGCAGGTTGAAGGAGAACGCACCGCTCGTGCCCGCGTGCGGATCGCCGATCCGGCTGAAGAGGATCCGCAGCATCGTGTACGCGTCGGTCGCCGTGCCGACCGTGGACCGGCCGTTCGACCCCATCCGCTCCTGATCGACGACGATCGTGGCCGACAGTCCGTCGAGCGACTCCACGTCCGGGCGAGCCGGCGACCCCATGAACTGCTGCACGAAGGCGGAGTAGGTCTCGTTGATGAGGCGCTGGGACTCGGCCGCGATGGTGCCGAAGACCAGCGACGACTTGCCGGAGCCCGAGACCCCGGTGAACACGGTGATCCTCCGCTTCGGGATATCGACGTCGATCCCCCGGAGGTTGTTCTGGCGCGCACCGCGCACCCGGATGACGTCGTGGGGCGCGGCCGTGGTCATGCTGTCTCCGTCCAGAGCGGTGCCCGAATCCTAGAGGAGGCGCAAGGCGTCCACGCCGGAACGACGAACGGCCCTCCGGACTGCACCGGAGGGCCGTTCGGAGACCACGCGTCAGAGCGCTACCGGCTCCGCCCGCGAGATCGCGATCATGTCCTCGCGGGGAACGACCTTCACCCGCGCACGGCCCTCGGGCTCGCCGAGCGCCATCTCGTGCTCGTCCAGCCGGTGCCAGCCGTCGAGATCCGTGTAGGCGATCTCCCGCTCCTCGAGCAGGGCGACCACGGCTGCCTCCTCGGGGTGCTCGGGCGTCCACCAGGACGCCTGGTCGTTGAGCACGTGCGCGACGGTCTCCATGGCGTCGGACTTGGTGTGCCCGATGAGGCCCACCGGTCCGCGCTTGATCCAGCCGGTCGCGTAGACGCCGTGGACCTGCTGGTCCTCGTCGTCCAGGACCTGGCCCTCGCGGTTCGGGATCACGCCGCGCATCTCGTCGAACGGGAGGCCGTCGAGCGGCGAGCCGAAGTAGCCGACCGCGCGGTACACGGCCTGCACGGGGACCTCGCGGATCTCACCCGTGCCGCGCACTCCGCCCTCGCCGTCCGGCTCGGTGCGCTCGTACCGGATCGCGCCGACCCGACCCGATCCGTCGTCCACGAACTCGAGCGGCTTCGCCCAGAAGTGCAGGTGGAGACGACGCGAGGCGCTCCCGACCTCGCGGGTGCGCCACTGGTTGAGCACCCGGTTGATGACCATGACCTGCTTGTTGGTCGCGATGGCGGCCTCCGAAGCGGGATCGAGGTCGAAGTCCTCGTCGGCGACGATCATGTCGACGTCGCGCAGCTCGCCCAGCTCGCGCAGCTCCAGCGGCGTGAACTTCACCTGAGCGGGACCGCGGCGCCCGAAGACGTGCACGTCGGTGACGGGAGAAGCCTTCAGCCCCTCGTAGACGTTCGGCGGGACCTCGGTGGGCAGGAGGTCCTCGGCGTGCTTCGCCAGCATCCGCGAGACGTCGAGCGCCACGTTGCCGTTGCCGATGACGGCGACGGAGGACGCCTCCAGCGGCCAGGTGCGCGACACGTCGGGGTGGCCGTCGAACCAGCTGACGAAGTCGGCCGCACCGTAGGAGCCCTCGAGCTCGACACCCGGGACGTCGAGCGGAGCGTCCCGGACGGCGCCGGTCGCGAAGATCACGGCGTGGTAGTGCCGCTTGAGATCCTCGAGCGTGATGTCGGTCCCGAAGTGCACGTTGCCGAAGATGCGGATGTCGCCCCGGTCGAGCACCTCCCGCAGCGCGGTGATGATCCCCTTGATGCGCGGGTGATCGGGCGCCACGCCGTAGCGGACCAGGCCGTAGGGCGCGGGCAGGTGCTCGAACAGATCGATCGAGACGTCGTACTTCTTCTCGGCCTTGATCATGAGGTCGGCGGCGTAGATGCCCGCGGGACCCGCGCCGACGATGGCCAGCCTGAGCTTGGTCATTGCGTTCCTCCTGCCGGGGCGCCGCAGCGCACAACCGGTCTCATTCCTGCGGCGCAGGGCGCGCCGCGACGATCGGGGTCAGCCGTTGCGCTCGACGACGGTGTCGGCGAAGCGCGTCAGCGCCTTGCGGACGGAGCCGTCGGGCAGCGGAGCGAGGGCGGCGACGGCCTCGTCGGCCCACCGGTGGGCCTCGGCGAGGGTCTGCGCGGTGACGTCGTGATCGCGCAGCTGAGCGATGGCGTCCGAGATGTCGGCGCTCTGCTCCTCCGTGTGCGCGATGGCGTCGTTCGAGCGGCTCACATAGCTCTCGATGCGGGCGAGGAGAGCCGCGGCCTCCCTATCGGAGGAGGCGCGCTCGCGCAGGCGCAGGATCGGCAGCGTCGACACGCCGGCGCGGATGTCCGTGCCGGGGTTCTTCCCGGTCTCCTCCGGCTGGGGAGAGAGGTCGATGACGTCGTCGACGATCTGGAAGGCGACGCCGATCTTCTCGCCGAAGACGCGCATGGCCTCCTCGTACTCCTCCGGAGCCTCCGAGAACGCGACTCCCGTGCGGCCCGCCGCGGCGATCAGGGACCCGGTCTTGTCGGCCAGGACGGACAGGTAGTGCTCGACCGGGTCCTCGCCGTCGGTCGGGCCGACCGTCTCGTGCAGCTGCCCGAGGACGAGCCGCTCGAACGTGTCGGCCTGGAGCCGGATCGCCTTGTCTCCGAGCTCGACCATCAGCTGGTTCGCGCGGGCGAAGAGCAGATCGCCCGTCAGGATGGCCACGTTGTTGCCCCACACGGTCTGCGCCGACGGGACTCCGCGGCGCTTCTCCGCCTCGTCCATGACGTCGTCGTGGTAGAGCGATGCGAGATGCGTGATCTCGATCGCCTGCGCACCGAGCAGGACCTGCGGCGTGTTGCCGCGGCCCAGCGACGCGGCCAGAAGGGTGAGCATCGGGCGCACACGCTTGCCGCCCGCCTCGAGGAGGTACCGGGTGGAGACGTCGGCCACAGCGTCCGCGAAGGACAGCTGCCGGACGAGACCCTCCTCGACCTGCTCCAGACCCGCGTCGATCGTGCGGGCGAGAGCCCGGTCCGACGAGGAGGAGAAGATGCGCTCGGAGAGGCCGAGCTGCGCCGTCAGAGACGGGCTGCGACGGGCGACGGGCGCAGTGGCGTTCACAGGGAAACCCTAACGTCTCGGCCTGTGCGGACCCCGGTCGTCATCGGGTCGCCGCGATCGGCTTGACGCCGCGGTGCAGCGCCACGATGCCAGCGGTCAGATCGCGGTAGGCCACGCGCTCGAAGCCCGCCGCGCGGAGCCAGGCGGCGACGACGCTCTGCTCCGGCCAGGCCCGGATGGAATCGCCGAGATAGTCGTACGCAGGATTGTTCGACGACGCGAGGCGCACGACGGCGGGCATGACCCTCGACAGGTAGAAGTCGTACGCGGCGGCCAGCGGAGCGATCGGCGGAGTCGAGAACTCGCAGATCACGACCCGGCCACCGGGCTTCAGCACACGCAGGAACTCGGCGAGCGCCGTCCTCGGCTCGGCCACGTTGCGCAGACCGAACGAGATGGTCACGGCGTCGAACGACTCGTCCTCGAACGGGAGATCCATCGCGTCGGCCTGGACGAACTCGATCCGGTCGTTGCCCGCCTGACGGCGACGGCCGACGGCGATCATCCCCGGGGAGAAGTCGGCTGCGACGACCTGGGCGCCCGACCGCGCCAGCGACGCGCTCGACGTTCCGGTGCCGGCCGCGATGTCGAGGATGCGCTCACCGGGAGCAGGGTTGACGGCGCGAGTTGTCGCGATCCGCCAGAGCCGGTCGTTCCCCACCGAGAGGAGTCCGTTCACCAGGTCGTAGGCGGGAGCCACGGTGTCGAACATCGAGGCGACCTCGTCGGGCCGTTTGGTGAGGTCTGCCTTCGTCACGATCCGCAAGTCTACGGCGAGACGAGGGACGGCGGCTGTGCATCCGCCGTCCCGCGCCCGGTCGGCGCGCTCCCCCCTGGGGAAGCGCCGGGACCGCCCCGCTCCGCCTCGCGCGGCGGCCCCGGACCGGATCACGGTAGCAACGGAGCCCTGCGCCCCGAGCCCCGCGGCATGGGACGTCCCATCCTCTGGCGCGGGCGTACCCTGCTGAGGTGACGCTCATCGGCGCTGGAACCCCCCTGCTGCGTGCGGAGACGACTCCACTGGACTCTCCGCCGTCGCTCCTCTCCCACTCCGACCCGAGGCGGCCCCTCCTCTGGCAGCGCGACGGCGCCGGGCTCAGCGGACGCGGCGAGGCTCTGCGCCTCGAGTTCTCGGGCCCGGAACGGCTGCGGAAGGCGGCGGCAACCTGGCGTCGGCTCTGCGACGCGGCGACGGTGGAGGACCGGGTCGGACTGCCCGGGACGGGGCTGGTCGCGTTCGGGACCTTCGCTTTCTCGAGCCGATCCGAGGCGACGAGCGTGCTGATCGTGCCGCGCACCGTGATCGGGACGCGCGACGGCCGGTCATGGCTGACGCGGATCACGATCGGCGAGGCGGAGGGACCGGATACGCCGGGCGAGGAGCCGCTGGGGGCGGAGTACCACGTGCCGCTCTCGCCGGGTGCGCTGCCGCCGGACGGGTACCGCGCGGCGGTCGCTGCCGCGGTGGAGACGATCCGGTCGGGCGAGCTGTCCAAGGTCGTGATCGCGCGCGATCTGCAGGGGCGGCTCCCGCCGGGGGCGGACCTGCGTCGGATGCTGGGTGCGCTCACCGAGCGTTACCCGGACTGCTGGGGCTTCGCCGTGGACGGATTCCTCGGCGCCAGTCCGGAGACGCTGGTCGCGGTCGATCGGGGCGAGATCTCGGCGAGGGTGTTGGCCGGCACGGCTGCACGCGGAGCGGACCCCCTCGCCGACGCGGACGTGGAAGCCGCTCTGCTCGAGAGTCCGAAGGACCGCTCAGAGCACGCTTTCGCTCTCGCCAGTCTGGTCCGGGAGCTCGAGCCCCACACACGGGAGCTGACGGCCGGCGCCGCCCCGTTCACGCTCCGCCTGCCGAACCTCTGGCACCTCGCGACGGACGTGCGAGGAATTCTGGACGACTCCTCCAGCGCGCTCGATCTCGTCGATGCTCTTCACCCGACCGCCGCAGTGGCCGGCACTCCGACCGCCGACGCCCTTGCGCTCATCGAGCACCTGGAGCCCTTCGACCGCGGTCGGTACGCAGGACCCGTCGGCTGGATCGACGGCAACGGCGACGGCGAGTGGGCTGTCGGACTCCGCAGCGCCGAGGTCACGGCCGAGGGCGCGGTCACGGCCTGGGCGGGCGCCGGCATCGTGGCCGACAGCGTTCCCGAGTCCGAGCTCGCCGAGACCCGCATGAAGTTCCGCCCGATCACCGACGCGCTGGCCTGACGCACGTCGGGAGTCGTTGAAGCCGTCGGCTACCCGGCGCCTACCCCGCCGGGTCCCCGTCGAGCCGGGGAGCACCCGGCCGTCGTCCTGCGCCCACCGGCGGACGCCCGGGCAGTGCCGGCGGCCGGGTCGTCACGCGACGGCCGGTCGGTGTGGTCCAGTCCGCTGTGCCGTCCGGATGGAGCAGATACGTCCACCGGTCGCCGTGGCGCACGTGGTGGTGGGCGACGCACAGGGAGGCGAGGTTGTCGGGAGTCGTCTCTCCCCCGTTCCGCCATTCGACGCTGTGGTCGGTCTCCGTCGAGGACGCCGGCCGGGTGCAGCCCGGGAAGCGGCAGGTCTGGTCGCGGAGGCGGACCAGCAGCCTCATCCTCGGCGGCGGGAGGCGGTGGCGGCGCCCGACGGAGACGACCGCGCCGGTCTCCTCGTCGGTCAGCACGGGAGTGAAGGCGGCGGCGTCGTCGATGAGCGCTCGCACCGCCTCGGCAGGGATCGGCCCGTAGCCGTCGAGCTCGGCGGCCGCCTCGTCGTCACCCGCGGCGGTGCTCGCCGCCACGGTGACTCTCACCTCGGCCCGCAGCCCGGTCGAGGGCGCCGCGGCTCCCTCCGGAGTGGTCCCCGCCACGTCCCCGTGGCAGAGCAGGTCGGCCCACGCATCGGCGCGGAGCTGCGCCAGCGTCCGCAGATCGCGGTCCCCTTCGGCGCCGTCCCGCAGATCCCTCGCGATGCGATCGAGCCGGGCGAGCGCTCCGACGGCCTCGGGCGCGGGGACGTGCGCGCACACCGTCGCCATGCCGTCGATCCCGGCTGTCATCCACACCCGGCGGTCCTCACGGGCGCGAGCGTGCCGCTCGGCGAGGGGCTCGTCGTGCAGCTCCTCCCGCACCCGCGCGAGGGCGTGGCGCAGCTGCCCCGGGGTCAGCGTCTCCGCGAGGTCGACGGCCCGGTCGTCGTAGGCCGCGCGCGCCGCTGCCGGGAGGGTCGCCGCGACGGAGCAGACGAGCTGGCCGGCCTCCCAGCGCATCCTGGCGTCGGCGAGCGCGGAACGGGTCCGCGGCAGCTCCTCCATCAGGAGCGAGGCGTGCAGCAGCTCCCTGGCGGCGGTGCGCTCGGAGACCCCGAGGGCGACGGCGAACTCCGCTCGGATCGACCGTTCGACGAGGTCCGTCGCATCCTTGCTGTCCGCCGAGGAGCCTCGGGCGAACGCGTCGGGACAGGTCAGCGCCGCGCAGTGTCCCGCGTGCAGCGCCTCCGCCGCGGACAGGAGCACCGGGGAGGCGCTCCTCGCGAGCGCCGCCGCCCGGTCGCCGAGGGCGAGGACCTCTCCTCGCACGGTCTCCGCATCAGCCATTCCTCCAGCGAAGCAGCAGCTGACGAGCTGCGGAGCTCGAACGAGGCGTCCCCGGGAGAACAGCGTCCGACGACGACCTGTGGAGGACCGTCCGACCGGACCCGCGCGGACTCAGCGCTCGAGCCGGATCTCCACGATGCCCGGCCCGTCACCCGGCGAGGTCAGCGCCTGCTCCAGCTCGCCGCGCGTCGCCGCACGACGGTGGCCCCACCCGTAGGCGCGCGCGAGAGCCTCCAGATCGGCGCTCTGCGGGGTGAACTGCACGCGGTCGAACGCACCGGGATGCGAGCTCGACGCGACCTCGAGTCCGTCGAAGATCGTGCCGCCCCCGTCGTTCACGACGACGAGCTGCACGCGCGGGCGTCGCTCTCCGGGCGGGAGGAGGAGGCCGCCGGCCTCGTGGAGCAGAGTGAGATCGCCGAGGACCGCCCGGGTGACTCCGCCGGCTCCCTGCTCGGTCGCCTGCGAAGCCACCGCGATCCCGAGAGCCGTCGAGATCGTGCCGTCGATGCCGGCGAGGCCGCGGTTCGCCAGGACGGATATCCGCTTGCCAGGCAGGGTCCCGTCGGCGACGCGGATCAGCCGCGACGCTCCGAACAGCAGCCGGTCGTGCGGCCAGGTGACCTTCCAGACCGCGGCGACGACGAAGTCGCGGGTGAGCGGTGCCCTGATCGCGGCGAGGGCGTTGCGCGCGTAGCCGCGGCGGTCCTCGACCGACATCGACCCGGCGTCGGGGACCTCGTCCAGCTCGTCGGGGTCGACCGTCAGGGCGCGGCTCGCGGACACCCAGGATCCGGCCCAGGCGCGCTCGCCGCGCTCGGGACGCGGCGACCCCTCGGGTCGGACCACGTCGACGCCTCCGACGCGGCGGGCGCGCCGGCCGGGGTTGTAGAACTGCTCGCGCACGGCGTCCACGACGATGACCTCGACGTCCTCGCGCCGCAGCAGCTCGGGGACCTCGCGGGAGAGCGTCGGGTGTCCGAGCACGATCGCCCGGCGGATGCGTCCGCCGAAGTCGGGCTCGCCGAGCAGGCCCCGCCAGGCGACGACGAGCTGCGGTCCGAAGCGGGCGCCGGAGGAGACCTCGGCCAGCAGCGGCCAGTCGCCGGCGCGAGCGATCTCCTCGGCCGCGGCGCCCGCCTTGTCCCCGGCGATGACGACCGTGAGCGGCTCACCGGGACCGGCGGTCACGACGGCACGCGGGATCCCGGATCCGACGGCGGGCGACGAGACCGGTTCGATCCGCTCCATGTGGGGCAGAGCGGAGGAGAGCGGATCGCGGAAGGAGAGGTTCAAGTGGACCGGCCCGCGTCGCGCCGCGGTGACGGCACGATCGGCGAGCGCCCGCGCGTCCTCGGGCCGGGAGGCGTCGTCCGGAGCAGCGACGTCCTCGAACAGCCGCACGGCACGCCCGTACAGCTCGCGCTGCTCGGCCGTCTGGTTCGATCGGATGCCGCGCAGCTCGTCGGGCCGGTCGGCGGTCAGGACGATCATCGGCACGTCCGAGGCGTCCGCCTCGAGCACGGCCGGGTGCAGGTTCGCGGTCGCCGTGCCGGAGGTCGTGATGACGAGCGCCGGCATCCCGGATTCGAGGGCGAGGCCCAGCGCCAGGAACCCCGCGGAGCGCTCATCGATCCGCACGTGCAGCCGGACGTCGCCGCGGGTCTCGAGCTCGGCCGCCACCAGGGCGAGCGCCTGCGAGCGGGAGCCCGGAGCGACGACGACGTCGCGGACGCCGAGCGCGACGAAGCGGGTGAGGAGGTCGACCGCGAATCGGGTGGAGGGGGCGACCGGCCGGTGCTCAGGCATCCCGGCGGCCGGGGCCGTCGGCCTCGCCCTGCTCGTCCATGTCGGCGAGGTCGCGCTCGAGCTGGGCGATGCGCTCGGCCTGCAGGCGTTCCTCCTCGGGGTCGCGCTCGGTGCGGAGGGTGCCGAGGAAGTCGGGGTCGTCGTCCGGAGCGGTGTAGCGGCGGCCGGCGGCGCGCTGCTTTCGGGGGCGGCCGATCCAGAACCACAGTCCCGCACCGATGACCGGGAGGATCAGCACCACCAGGAGCCAGGACCACTTCGGGATCGCCCGCACGGCGTGACGGTTGCTCATCGCGACGTCGATCACGGTGTAGACCGTGAAGACGGCGAGGGCCACGAGCAGGCCGATGACGAGGCGGATCATGGACACGAGTCTACGTCCGGCACCCCCGTCGGGGAGGGTCCGCACGGACGCTGGACAGGAGGCTCCCACGGTGCTCACGGAAGCGCGTGCAGGGGCCGACGTACACTGTCCCGGTGAAACTGAGCCGCGCGGTCGTCGTCTACTCGCTCCTGCGCCTGGCGATGTTCGCCGGCGTCTTCGTGCTGGTGTACCTGCCGGCGCGCACCTTCGTCGACTCGGAGCTGACGGCCGCGGTCACCGCGGGCTTCGTCGCCGCGATCGCGAGCCTGTCCCTCTCCTACATCCTGCTGAGGAAGCCCCGCGAGCGCATCGCGGAGGCGATCTACGAGCGCCGCAAGGACGTCCCGCGCGCCCCGACCGACGACGACGTCGAGGACGCCGCGGTCGACGCGACCCGCGACGACCGCTGAGCCGGGCGCTCCCGCCGGCGAGGGCTCCCCTCGGACGCGCTGACCCCGCTCGCACCAGGCCCGGCACGCAACAGCCGTTCTCACCCGAATCCGGCCCACCCGAGCCCGCCTCGTGCGAGCCGCCGCTCTAGAACGCCAGCGCCGCCCCGAGGATGACCGCGTAGGCGAGCCCGCCCAGGCTGGTCAGCTGCAGCGCCAGGATGAGCTCCTTCGCCGTCTTCGCCGTCAGGGTGATCAGGATGGCCGGCAGGATCATCAGAAGCACGAAGAGCGTCAGCCATGCCAGCGGGTAGAACAGCGCGAGGATCACCGCGATGCCGAACGGGATCAGCACGAAGCCCGTGTAGATCGCCCGGGACACGGCCGGTCCCGCGAGGACCGCGAGGGTCCGCTTGCCCGAGAGGCGGTCGGTCGGGATGTCGCGGATGTTGTTGACCATGAGCACGGCGCAGGCGAACAGGCCCGCCGCCACGGCGCCGAGCCACGACTCCTGGTTGGTGCGGCCGATCTGCACGAACGTGGTGCCGACGGTGGCGACCAGGCCGAAGAACACGAAGACGAAGAGCTCGCCGAGCCCGAGGTAGCCGTAGGGGCGGCGTCCGCCGGTGTAGAACCAGCCGGCCGCGATCGCCGCCGCGCCGACGATCAGGAACCACCACTGCCCCGAGAGGGCGGTGAGCACGAGGCCGGCGACGGCCGCGATCCCGAAGAAGACCAGGGCGACGGTGAGCACCTGGCGGGGCTTCGCCGCTCCGGAGCCGGTCAGCCGCGAGGGTCCGACGCGGTTGGCGTCGGTGCCGCGCACGCCGTCGGAGTAGTCATTGGCGTAGTTGACGGCGATCTGCAGGGCGAGCGAGACGGCCAGGCAGAGCAGGGCGCGCACCCAGTGCCAGCCCTCGTCGACGACCTGGGTCGCTCCGGTGCCGATGAGCACGGGGGCGACGGCCAGCGGGAGGGTGCGGAGGCGGGCGCCGGCGATCCACTCGCGGGGACCGGCAGGCTTCACGACGACCGCTCGCGGGCTGCCCCCGGGGCGGCCGCTGGAGGACTTCTTCTTGCGACTCGTACTCGACACGGAGGGAATCCTACCCACCGGCCCGTCGACGCTCGGAGCCGGTCAGGCCTGCTCGGCGAGCACCTCGAGGGCGCGGCGGTCGGGCTTCCCGGAGGCGAGGAGGGGGATGCGGCCGACCGGCAGCACGGCCGCGGGAGCGGCGGCGCGCCCGAGGCGGTCGGCGATCAGGGCGCGCAGGTCGGTGAGCGCGGGAGCCTCCTCCGCCGTGACGACGACCGGGACCTCGCCCCACTGCTCGTCCGCCCGCCGCACCACGACCGCGTCGGGGACGGGCCCCTCGCGGAGCACAGCCTCGACGGAGTCGAGCGAGACCTTCTCCCCGCCCGACACGATCACGCGGTCGAGCCGACCGGTCACCCGGAGGCGCCCGTCGACGATCGACCCCGCGTCGCCCGTGCGGTACCAGCGCTCCCCGTCGAGCTCGAGGAAGGCGGAGGCGCTGCGCTCGTGGTCGATCGCGCCGTCGGCGTCGAGGTAGCCCTCCGCGAGGGTCGGGCCGCCGAGCAGCACCTGCCCGTTCTCGACGCGCATCCGCACGTCGTGGAGCGGGACGCCGTCGTAGACGCAGCCGCCGGACGTCTCGCTCGATCCGTAGGTCAGGCGGATGCGCGCACCGAGGGCGGCGGCGCGGTCCCGCAGCGGCTGCGGCGTCGACTGGCCGCCGATCAGGAGCGCGTCGAACGAGCGGAGCGCCTCGGCCGCGGCCGGATCGCGATCGGCGAGGTCCAGCAGCCGCGCGAGCTGCACGGGGACCAGCGAGGAGTACCGCCGCTCCCCCGCCGGCATCGTCCGAGCGAGAGCGAGGAAGGCCGCCGCGTCGAAGCCGCCGGCCGGGAGGACGACCGGGTCGGCCTCCGCGGTCAGCGAGCGGACGAGCACCTGCAGTCCCGCGACGTAGTGGGTCGGCAGGCAGAGCAGCCAGCGTCCCGGCCCGCCCAGCTCGGCGAGGGTCGCGGAGGCGCTGGTGAGCAGGGCCGCTGTCGAGAGCGCGACCCGCTTGGGCGGCCCCGACGAGCCCGAGGTCTCGACGACGACGGCGACGCGCTGCGGCACGACGGCATCCTCGGAGGCGGTCGCAGCGCCGGGGGCGGAGACGCGGATCGCCGGGCCGCTGCCGTCCAGGGCCGCGCGAAGAGCGAGGAGGACGGCCTCGACCGTCGCGTCGACACCGGCGAGCGGGCGGGTCACCTGCGTGCCCTCCGGCTCAGAACTGCCACGGGAACGGCGACCAGTCGGGCTCGCGCTTCTCGAGGAAGGAGTCTCGTCCCTCGACGGCCTCGTCGGTGCCGTAGGCGAGGCGCGTGGTCTCGCCCGCGAAGAGCTGCTGGCCCACGAGGCCGTCGTCCACGGCGTTGAACGCGTACTTCAGCATCCGGATGGCCGTGGGCGACTTGGTGAGGATCGTCTCGGCCCACTCCACCGCGGTCGTCTCGAGCTCGGCGTGCGGGACGACCGCGTTCACGGCGCCCATCTCGTAGGCGCGCTGCGCGGAGTACTCCCGCGCGAGGAAGAACACCTCGCGCGCGGCCTTCTGCCCGATCTGGCGGGCGAAGTACGCCGAGCCGTAGCCCGCGTCGAAGGAGCCGACGTCGGCGTCCGTCTGCTTGAAGCGCCCGTGCTCGGCGGAGGCGAGGGTGAGGTCGCAGACCACGTGCAGCGAGTGCCCGCCTCCCGCGGCCCAGCCGGGGACGGCCGCGATGACGACCTTCGGCATGAAGCGGATGAGGCGCTGCACCTCGAGGATGTGCAGGCGGCCGTTCCGCGCGGAGTCGATGCCCTCGGCGGTCTCGCCGTCGGAGTACCGGTAGCCGTCGCGGCCGCGGATCCGCTGGTCTCCCCCGGAGCAGAACGCCCAGCCTCCGTCGCGCGGGCTCGGGCCGTTGCCGGTGAGGATGACGACGCCGACGCGCGGGTTCGTCCGGGCGTCCTCGAGGGCGCGGAACAGCTCGTCGACCGTGCGCGGCCGGAACGCGTTGCGGACCTCGGGCCGGTCGAACGCGACCCGCGCGATGCGGCCGGAGCGGTCGTGGTGGTAGGTGATGTCCTCGAGTGCGTCGAAGCCGTCGACGGCCGCCCAGCGGTGCGCGTCGAACAGTTCGGAGACCTGCGTGCTCATGCCACGACCCTACTGATCCGGACTGCACGGCGACTCGACACCGCCCGGGCAGACGGAAGGGGACCCCGCTGACGCGGAGTCCCCTTCCGGTGCTCGCCCCTACTTGGCGGCGGAGGTGGTGCGGTTCTCGGCCGACACCATCCAGGCGTACTGCTCGAGGCTCTGGATGATCGCGTGGAGGAGGTCCGCGCTGGTCGGGTCCTCCTCGTCCACCTGGTCGTGGACCTCGCGCATGGTGGCGGCGGTGTTCTCGAGGCGGATCGTGACCAGGTCGACGGTCTCGGCCGTGTCGATCTCGCCGTGCGGGTACTCGGGGAGGGTGGTGGTCGCGGCGACGGTGTCGCTGCGGCCGTCCGGGATCCCGTGGAGGGCGCGCATGCGCTCGGCGATGTCGTCGCTGAACTCGCGCGCGGCCTCGATGATCTCGTCGAGCTGCAGGTGGAGGTCGCGGAAGTTCTTGCCGACGACGTTCCAGTGGGCCTGCTTGCCCTGGACGTGGAGCTCGATCAGGTCGACGAGGACGATCTGGAGGCTGTCGAGCAGCTCCTTGGAGGCCTTGAAGCCCTTCTCCGCGTTCTGGCGGCGGCTGGTCTTGGCACCGGAGCCCGCGGGGGCTTCGACGTGGCGTTCGAGGGTGGTGGTCATGGACCGTTCCTTTCTCTTGCAGTGCCGGGTGCGGTGTCCCGCCCCGAGTCTGGCTTCTTCGGCTGGACGGCGCCCGCACGCGCGGGGTGCGCGCGCTGGGCGGGGCCCGTGGTTGCGGGGATCAGATCGTGGCGACGGATCCGGAGTCGACGCGGTAGTTCGAGCCGTTCACGAACGAGGCGCGGTCGGAGCAGAGGAAGGCGATCACGGCTGCGACCTCCTCGGCCTCGCCCCGGCGCTTCAGCTCCATGTACGGGCGCTCCTCGTCGAGGAAGGACGAGATCGCCTCGTCGACCGAGGTGCCCCTCTGCTCGGCGCGCTTGGACATCATCGCGTCGGTCATCGGAGTGCGGATGAACGCGGGCGAGACCGTGTTCACGAGCAGGCCCTCCTGCGCGTAGGAGCGCGAGAGGCCCTTGGCGAAGGCGAGGACGCCCGCCTTCGCGGCGCAGTAGGGCAGTTCGTCGTCGTAGGGCTGCACGGCGTCCTCGGAGGCGGTGAGCACGAGCCGGCCCCAGCCTCCGGTGCGGAGGTCGGGGAGGAACTCGCGCACGAGCCGCACAGGCCCGAGCAGGTCGACCTCGAGCGTGCTGGTCCAGCCCTCGTCGTCGATCTCGTGGAACAGGCCCTGCGCCCCCGTGACTCCGGCGCACTGCACGAGGATGTCGATCGCGCCGACCGCTCCGGCCACGCGGCGGTGCAGCTCGGCGAGCTGCTCCGTGCTGGTGACGTCGGCGGCGAAGGCGTGCAGGCGGCCCTCCGGAGCGTCGAGCCCGGCCGCGGCCCGGTCCAGCTCCGCCTGGTCCTTGTCGGTGATCACGACGGTCGCGCCCTCGGCGAGGAGGAGCTGCGCCGTGGCTAGGCCGATGCCGGAGTCGCCTCCGGTGACGAGGGCGGTGCGGCCGGTGATCCCGAGATCCATGCTGAGGTGCTCCTTGTGGGTGCGGTGCGAGGGGGTGGTACCGGTCTACGCCCCTCGGAGCCGGCCCTCAACGGGTTGCGCGGACGCCGTCGGCGGGGTTACGCGCGGCCGACCTTCTTCGGCGCCAGCTCCTCGATGGTGATGGCCGCGTTGATCAACGCGAGGTGGCTGAGCCCCTGCGGCAGGTTGCCCCAGAAGGCCAGGTCGTCGACCGCGATCATCTCGGACATGATCCCGACGTCGTTCGGGACCGTGGCGACGAGCTCGTCCATCAGGGCGACCGACTCGTCGTGCCGACCGACGCAGGCCAGGGCGGAGGCGAGCCAGAACGAGCAGGCCACGAACGGGTGCTCCTCGCCCTCCATGCCGGAGTAGCGGAACAGCAGCGCGCCGCGGCCCAGCTCCTTCACCAGGGCGTCGATGGTCGAGATCATCCGCTCGCCGCGCTCGTAGCCGCTGGGCGCGTGCAGGAGCACCGAGGCGTCCAGCTCCTCGCTGCCCGGGTACATCACGTAGGAGCCGAGCTCCTCGGACCAGCAGTGCTCCTCGATCCACTCCCGGATGCGGTCGCGCTCGAAGCGCCAGCGGTCGGGGCTGCCCGCGACCTGGCCGAGCTCCGCCAGGTGCACGGCCGCGTCGAGCGCCTGCCAGCAGCCCATCTTCGAGGAGGTGTAGTGCTGCTCCTCCTCCAGCTCCCACATGCCCGCATCGCGGTTCCGCCACAGGTCGCAGGTGGTGTCGGCGACGCGGGCGAGGAGCCGACCGGTCTGGATGTCGAGGACGTTGCCCTCGTCGACGTAGATGCGGCAGATGTCGAAGAGGTCGCCGAAGACGCCCAGCTGCAGCTGGCTCTGCGCTGCGTTGCCGGCGACGACCGGGCCGATGCCGGCGTAGCCCGGGACGTCGAACTCCTCGAGGACGGTCGGCATGGAGCCGTCGAGTCCGTAGAAGATGTGCAGGTCCGGCCCGTGCTCCTTGATCGTGCGGAGGAGCCAGGACAGCGCGGCGTGCGTCTCCTCGCGCAGGCCGAAGCGCACCAGCGCGTGCATCGTGTACGCGGCGTCGCGCACCCAGGCGAAGCGGTAGTCCCAGTTCTTGCCGCCGTTGGGCGACTCCGGGAGCGACGTGGTCGCGGCCGCGGCGATGGCTCCTGTGGGCGAGTAGATCAGCAGCTTGAGCGCGAGGGCGCTGCGCTGGACGGCCTCGGACCACGGGCCGTCGTAGGAGAACTCCTCCGACCAGTTCTGCCAGCTGCGGATGGTGCGGTCGATGCCGCGGTCGACGTTCTTCGCGACCGGGAAGTGCAGCGGCTCGTCATGCGTGGCCGACACGACCAGGACGTGCCGCACGGCGTCCTTCCCCGCGGTCACGACGAAGGAGCCCGTCAGCTCGTCGCCGGCGCCGGAGGGCGCGTCGTCGCCGTCGGGCCCGTGCTCCTGCCCGGTGACGCCGATGGTGATGTCTCCGGCGCGGATGAGCGAGCGGCCGTCGGCGTTCTGGATCCACGGGGAGAACCGGCCGAGTCCCGTTCCGGGACGCACGGCCCACCGCATCCGCACCTCGCCGTCGACACCGTCCACGCGGCGCGCGAGCTCGGCCCACGGGAGGCGGCCCGCGATCCCGGTGACGAGCGCGTCCGTCACGCGGACGGTGCCCGACTCGGTGGTGAAGGTGGTCTCGAGGACGTTCGTGTCGCGGATGTAGGCGCGCGAGACCTCGGCGGGCTCCTCGGGGGCGAGCTCGACGCAGCCGCCGGACTCGGCGTCGATCAGGGCGGCGAAGGCGGGGGTGGAGCCGAGGTCCGGGACGGGCATCCAGTCGACGCTGCCGTCCTTCGCGATCAGGGCGACCGTGCGACCGTCTCCGATCGCGGCGTAGTCGCGCAGGGGCCTGGTCGAGCGGGGTGCAGCCATCCCCTCACCGTAGGGCGCGGGCGGTGCACCGATTCGGGCTTGCGGGCGGACGGGCTTGCTTGTAGCGCCCGGTCAGGTCGTGGCGACTCCGCCGTACTCCTCGAGGCGGTCGGTGAACTCGCCGCGGTCCTCGTCCTGGAGGACCCCGTTCGCGTACCCCGCCAGGAACGCGCCCTGCGGGTCCGGCGAGAGGCCGACTTCGTCGAGCATGTCGGCGACCAGGCCGGTCGGATCGGCGTCGAGGTCGACGAGGCCCAGCTCGATCGCGGGCACGAGGTCGGCGGATGAGCGCGCGGTGACGATCCAGAGCGCGGCCGAGGCCTCCTCGTCCGAGAGGTCGCCGTCGAGCTCGTAGCCCGCCTCCGACCACTCCTCGGGGGTGTCGGCCACCTCGACGTCGTCGAAGCCGAGGGGCGCGAGCGCTGCGGTGAAGCGGTCGACCGCCGCCTGCCTGTCGGCGTCGGTAGAGACGGCGGCGGCGGCGTACTCGGTCGCCGAGATGTAGTCGTACAGGAGCGAGGGCCCGCCGTAGGCGTTCTGCGACTGCTCGTAGTACTCGTCGTCGGCCGAGGTCCACTCCTCGGGGACGGCGCCCTCGACGGCCGCGACGGCCTGCTCGGCACTCGCGCGCACGTCCTCCGCGGACGGCTGGCCGAGTATCGTCGCGGCGTCGCCGTCCTGGTAGCCGGGGTAGTCGTAGAGCGGATCGGACGGGTCCCCGCTGCCGAACGGGTCGTCCGTCGGGTCGCCGAACGGCTCGGCCGGAGCGCTCGTCGACGCGCTGCCGGCGGCGGAGTCGAGCGCGCCGCCCACTCCGACGGCGACGAGCGTGCCGAGCACGCCGGTGTAGACGACGCCCACGAGGAGGCTCGTGCCCAGCGCGATCCAGGCGCCCCTGCCGAGCGGGCGGTGGGAGGGGACGGAGCCCTGCGTCGGGCCCGGGGCGGGCGCGGGCGGCGGGCTCATCGGCATCTGGCTCATCGCACTCCTCCGGACTCCAACGGCAGCCTCGTCAGTCTGGCACCTCGGCGGGCGCTCGGAGGAGGGACCCCGGGGGCTTGCGCGCGCGTCGCCGACCTCCTGCGCCCGGGTGGCCGCCGCGTCGCCCCGGCCGGTGGACAATGGCCGGATGGACGACGTCGTGCCCGCCTCCCCGCTCCCCTCCCTCGGCGAGATCGACGCGGGACTCCGCGTCGTCGCTCTGCCGCTGCGCACCCGCTTCCGCGGTGTGGACCACCGCGAGATCGCGCTCGTGCGCGGCCCCGAGGGCTGGACCGAGTTCTCGCCCTTCCTCGAGTACGGCGCAGAGGAGTCGGCGGCGTGGCTCCGGGCGGCGATCGACTACGGCTGGAGCGAGCAGCCGGCACCGCTGCGCGACCGCATCCCGGTGAACGCGACCATCCCGGCCGTCGCACCGCACGAGGTCGCCGCCGTGCTCGCGAGCTACCACGGCTGCCGCACGGCGAAGGTGAAGGTCGCCGAGCGCGGCCAGACGCTGGCCGACGACGTGGCCCGGGTCGTCGAGGTCCGCCGCCTGCTCGGTCCGGAGGGCCGGATCCGCGTGGACGCGAACGGCGGCTGGAACCTCGACGAGGCCGAGCACGCCGTCCACGCCCTCGCGGAGTCCGACCTCGAGTACGTCGAGCAGCCGTGCGCGAGCGTCGACGAGCTGGCGGAGCTACGCTACCGGGTGAAGTACATGGGCATCCCGATCGCCGCCGACGAGAGCGTTCGCAAGGCCGCCGATCCGCTCGCCGTCGCCCGGGCCGGAGCCGCGGACCTGCTGGTCGTGAAGGCCCAGCCGCTCGGGGGGACGCGCCGGGCGCTGGCGCTCGTCGCCGAGGCGGGGCTGCCGGCGGTGGTCTCGAGCGCGATCGACAGCTCGGTCGGACTCGCCATGGGCGCCGCCCTGGCCGCGGCGCTCCCCGAGCTGCCCTTCGACTGCGGACTCGGCACCGCGTCCCTCCTCGCCGCGGACGTCACGGAGCGGCCGCTGCGGCCGGTCGACGGCGGCATCCCCGTCGGCCGCGTGGAGGTCTCGGAGGAGCTCCTCTCCCGTCACGCCGTGTCACCGGAGCGGCTCGCCTGGTGGCGGGCGCGGCTCCGCGACTCCTACGCGCTGCTCTGATCGTCGGCGGCGGGCGCCGCGTCGGAGGAGCGGCAGAATGGGAGCGTCGGCCGCCGGTGCCCGACGCGTCCCCCACCCTCGAGCATCGGAGCACCGTGAGCGCATCGACCGTCCCCGTCTTCCTCGACTGCGACACCGGCATCGACGACTCGCTCGCCCTGGCGTACCTCCTCCGCTCGCCCCGGGCCCGCCTCGTCGGGATCAGCACGGTCAGCGGCAACACCGACGCCCGCCGGGCCGCCGTCAACAGCCTCGGCCTGCTCGCGCTGGCCGGCCGCGACGACGTGCCGGTCGCCGTGGGGGCGCACCACTTCCTCGAGGAGGACTACGCCGGCGGATCTCCGCACGTGCACGGCGACGACGGCATCGGCGGGGTCGCGCTGCCCGACGGCGGCGAGCCGGTCGACGAGGATCCGGCCGACCTCCTCCTCCGTCTCGCTCGTGAGCACGAGGGCGAGCTGCGGCTGGTCGCGATCGGCCCGCTGACGAATCTCGCGCTCGCCCTCCGTGCGCACCCGGAGATAGCGTCCCTCGTCCACTCGGTGACCGTGATGGGCGGAGCCGCGCTGGTCCCCGGCAACGTGACCGCCGTGGCGGAGGCCAACATCTGGCACGACCCTGCGGCCGCCGCCGAGGTCGTCGCGGCCGACTGGGATCTGACGCTCGTGCCCCTGGACGTGACCATGCGGCACCTGCTGACGGAGGAGGATCGCGCCGTCCTGCTCGCGTCGCCCGATCCCCTCGCGCAGGCCATCGGGCAGGCGCTCGACTTCTACTTCGACTTCTATGTCGGCCACTTCGGCGAGCGCACCGCTGCCATGCACGACCCGATGGCCGCCGCGATCGCCGTCGACGCCGTCGCCCTCACCTCCGCCCCGCGCGTCCACGTCACTGTCGACGTCACCCACGGCCCCGGCCGCGGCCAGACCGTCGCCGACCTCCGCGGCATCTACCGCGGCGTCCACCCCTTCGACGCCCGCACCCGCATCGTCCTCGCCCTCGACGCCCCTTTCGCCCCCCACCTCATCGACGTCGTCACCGCCGTCTGACCCTTCCGCCGTCGCCCCCGGCGTCCTGTGCCGCCACCCGACAGGCACGGATCCGCCCGCAGCCCGCCCGTGCCCCCTGTGCGCGACACGCCCGCTCCGCGCAATACTCGATCAGCAGGCACCGCCCATGCGCGTCCATCTGCGGGTACTCGACCGACTCGCTCCACGTTCGCGCCATGGGATCTCGATACGCGCGCTGCTCGCTACTCGATCAGCATGACCCGTCGGCCGCCGTCCCCCCGGCCCTCCCGCGAAGCGCAGCCCACCCGGACCCCACCGCGAGGCGGACCCCACCCGGACCCGACCGCGAAGCGGAGCCCACCCGGTACCCGATCGCGAAGCGAAGCCCGGCCAGACCCGACCGCGAAGCGGAGGCCCCCGCGGCGACCGCGAAGCGGAGCCGTCCTCAAAGCGTGTCCTGGTGGGCGGTCGGCGGGGCCTGGTGGGGTCGATCGCAAGGCGGAGGCGTCGGGCGTAGCGGGAGCTACGCTCGTCGCCGACAACGCCGCGAGCGGCCCCGCCAGGCCCCGCCGACCCGATCGCAAGGCGGAGGGGTCGGGCGTAGCGGAGCTACGTTCGTCGCCGACAACGCCGCGAGCGGCCCCGCCAGGCCCCGCCGATCACATGCCGGTGTCGAGGCCGGAGTAGGCGTGGAGTCCCTTGAAGAACACGTTGACGACGCCGAAGTTGAACATGACGGCGGCGAAGCCGACGATGGCGAGCCAGGCGGAGGGGGTGCCGCGCCAGCCGCGGGTGGCGCGGGCGTGGATGTAGCCGGCGTAGATGGTCCAGATGATGAAGGTCCAGACCTCCTTGGTGTCCCAGCCCCAGTAGCGGCCCCAGGCCTTCTCGGCCCAGACGGCGCCGGCGATGAGCGTGAAGGTCCAGAGGATGAAGCCGAGGATCGTGACGCGGTAGGCGAGGTTCTCGAGGGTGAGGGAGCTGGGCAGGGTGCGCAGGAAGCGGAGGACCGAGCGGGGGCTGTCGCCGGAGGATTCGCGGCGGGCCTGGAGGAGCTGGGTGACCGAGAGCGCGAAGCCGAGGGCGAAGAACGCGGTGCCGAGGATCGCGACGAGCACGTGGATGACCAGCCAGTAGGACTGGAGTGCCGGCGGGAGCGGGACGACGGCGACGTAGTAGTTGACGGTCGCGATGCCGAGGAGCACCAGGACGAGGCCGGTGATGAACGCTCCGAGGAAGCGGAGGTCCCAGCGCAGCTGGACGGCGAGGAAGACGCCGATGATGATGAGCGTCCCGGTCATCGAGAACTCGTACATGTTCGCCCAGGGGACGCGGCCGGCGGCGACGCCGCGGAGGACGGTCGCGCCGAGGTGCAGCACGAAGCCGAGGAGCGTGAGCGAGAACCCGATGCGCATGGTCTTCGAGCGGGCGGGGGCGCGGTAGACCTCGTCCTCGACGCGGCTGCCGATGCGGGAGAGAGTCGCGGTGCGTCCGGAGCCTGCGGCGGCGACGGTGGCCTTGCCGCTGGCCGCGCGGTCGGCGGCGGCCGCGGAGGCGACGCGCTCCGCCTCCTGCACGACCTCGATCGACTCGCCGTCGGCCAGGGAGGCGCGGCGGGCGAGGTCGATCGCGAAGAAGACGAACGCCATGGCGTAGATGCCCATGGCGGAGGAGAGGCACAGCACCGAGTACTGCGAGAGGGTCGCGATCACCTCCTCAGGGTAATCGCTCGCCGCCCCGCCCGCCCCTTCGCGCTTGCACAGACTCGGCCCCTGCCCAGCCGGGCGGCGCCTGTGGAGGGACCTCCGGGGCGTCCGGGAGGCGGGTCAGTCGAGCGGGGCGTGCCGGTCGGCGATCGTCCGCACGGCGCGCACCAGCTGGGGGTCCTCGCCGCGGGCGAGTCCTGCGTACTCGAGGAGGAGGCCGCCGTCGTCCTGGGCGGTCGCCTTCACCCACACGCGGCGCCGCGGGACGAACAGCGAGGTGAGGAGTCCGGCGAGCACGAGGATCGCGAAGAGCAGCACCCAGCCCTGGGTCGCGTCGTGGTGGATGTCGAACGAGGCGAAGCGCTTGACGCTGTCGGTGCCGATCCGCGTCGGGTCGGCGCCCGTGTTGTCGAAGGTCACGCTGCCGAGCCCGTTCGGGAGCTCGGCCGTGTCGCCGGGCTTGAGGGTGATCGGCGCGACGCCGGTGGTGCCGCCGGTGAGCCGGGTCAGCGAGTCGGTGTTGAGCACGTAGACGGATGTGGGCACTCCCCCGTCGAGGCCGAGGTCGCCCGAGAAGACGTTCAGCGAGAGCACGGGGTACTGCAGGTCGGGGAAGATCGAGGTCGACGCCCCGGAGGCCAGCGTGTCCTGCGTCGGGTAGAAGAAGCCGGTGAGGCCCAGCTGCTCGGAGAGCCCGTCCGGCACCTTCACGACGCCGACGGAGGTCAGGTTCGCGTCCTGCGGGAGGAACGGCACCGAGTCGGTGAAGATCGCCCGGCCGGAGGGATCCCGGACCGTGATCGTCGGGGCGTAGCCGTTGCCGAGGAGGTAGACGTTCGTGCCGCCGATCGCGAGCGGGTCGTTGACCTTGATCGTGCGGTCCTCGGTGCGCCCGCCGCGCTCGGAGGTCGTGACGTTCGCGGTGAAGTCGACGGGCTGGCCGAGCGCCGACTGGTTCTGCTCCTCGTACTTCACGTCGAGGCTGTCGAGGGTCAGCTGGTACGGGTCGAGCTGGCTGCTGTCGAAGAAGCGACCGGGGTTGAAGGAGTCGTAGGCCGCGAGGTTGTTCGCGAACCCCTGGGAGCCCTCGACCAGCACGCGCTGCCCGCTGTAGCCGAATCCGCCGCCCACTCCGACGGCGACGAGGATGCCGACCAGGGCGGAGTGGAAGACCAGGTTGCCGGTCTCGCGGAGGTAGCCGCGCTCGGCCGAGACGCTCGACCAGCGGCCGCGCGGGTCGTCGTAGCGCTCGACGCGGTAGCCCGCCCGGCGCAGGACGGAGTGGGCGGAGGCGACGGCCTCCTCCTCCGTCGCGCCCTCGACCTCGCGGACGGTGTAGCCGGCGAGGCGCTGCAGGCGTGCCGGGGTGCGCGGCGGCCGCGATCGCATCGCCTGGAAGTGGTGACGCGTGCGCGGGACGATGCAGCCGATCAGGGAGATGAACAGCAGCAGGTAGATGCTCGAGAACCAGGCGGAGGTGTAGGTGTCGAACGCCTGCACCTTGTCGAGCAGGGGCGCGAGGTCGGGGTGGTCGACGAAGTACTGGGTCACGCCGTTGGGGTCGGAGGAGCGCTGCGGCACGAGCGATCCGGGGACCGCCGCGATCGCCAGCATCAGCAGCAGGAACAGCGCCGTGCGCATGCTGGTGAGCTGGCGCCACATCCAGCGGAGCCAGCCGGTGAACCCGAGCGCCGGCTGCGTGACAGCGCCGTCGGAGTCGTAGTGGTCGGCGGGGCGGAAGGAGGCGTCCGTCCTCCGCTGCGCGGCCTCGTCGGGGCGGCGCGTGCTCTCCTCGGGCTCAGATCGCCGGCTGGAAGCCATCGATCACCGCCGAGAGGGATCCGTAGACGAGGGTGTTCCAGATGCCCGTGACCATCAGGACTCCGATCAGGACGAGGGCGGCGCCGCCGAGGATGTTGACCACGCGGATGTGGCGCTTCACGAAGGCGAGCGTGCTGGTCACCCAGCTGAAGCCGAAGGCGACGAGGAGGAAGGGGATGCCGAGTCCGAGGCAGTAGACCAGGGCGAGGAGGGCGCCGCGCCAGGGCGAGCCCACGCCGTAGCTGAGGGCGAGAATCGAGCTCAGCGTCGGGCCGAGGCAGGGCGTCCAGCCGACGCCGAAGACGATGCCGAGCAGCGGCGCTCCGATCAGCCCGGTGGCGGGACGGATCCCGGGTCGGAGCGTGCGCTGGAGGAACGAGAACTGCCCGATGAAGACGAGCCCCATCGCGATCACGACGAGCCCGAGGACGCGGGTGATCAGGTCGGTGTACTGGCGCAGCCAGAAGCCGACCGTGCCCGCCGCCGCCCCGTAGAGGACGAACACCAGCGAGAATCCGAGCACGAAGAGGAGCACCCCCAGCACGACCCGGCGGCGTCCGCGGGCCGCCCGCTCGTCGGCGTCGGTGAATCCGCCGACGTAGGCGAGGTAGCCGGGCACCAGCGGGAGCACGCAGGGCGACGCGAAGGACACGAGCCCGGCCAGGAGCGCGATCGGCACGGCCAGCAGGAGCTGACCGCTGACGACGATGTCGCCCACGCCGCTACTCCCCCTCGGCGAGCGTGTCGCCCACGAGGGTCGACAGGATCGACGCCTCCTGGAGCTGGCCGAGGATGCGCGACGCGACGCGCCCCTCCCTGTCGAGGACGAGCGTCGTGGGCACGGCGTTCGGCGGGACGGTGCCGGTGAAAGCGAGCTGCACCGACGAGTCGGTGTCGACGATGGAGGGGTAGCCGAGCCCGAAGGTCTCGGCGAAGGCGGCCGCGGTGGGGGCCTGATCGCGCACGTTGACGCCGACGAACGACACGCCCTTGTCGGCGAACTCCGTGTTCACCGTCTCGAGGTCAGCGGCCTCGGCGCGGCACGGGGCGCAGCTGGCGTACCAGAAGTTGACGACGACGACCTGCCCGGCGAGGTCGGCGGAGTCGATGGTGGCGCCGGTCTCGTCGGTGCCGGAGAAGACGATGGGGTCGTCCCGGTCGGCGGCGGCGATCTCGGTGACGGTGCCGTCCCCCGAGATGTAGCCCTTGTTGCTGCCGTTGCGGTACTGGTCGGCGAGCGGATCCTCGGAGCAGCCCGTCAGCGCGAGCGCGGCGGCCAGCGCGAGGACGCCCGCGGCGCGGAGCCGCCCCGTCCGGCGCATCAGACCGCTCCCACGTCGGTGGCCAGGCCCTGCAGGCCGGCGGCCGGGTCGGAGTAGCCGACCTCGACGAAGCCGTCCCCGCGCCGCTCGAGGGTCGTGATGCTCGAGAGCGCGCAGCGGCGCTTGCGCGGATCGTGGAAGAGGCGCTCGCCGGCGAGGGCGCGGTGGACCGTCCAGATGGGGAGCTGGTGGCTGACGATCGCGGCGTCGCCCTCCTCCGTGCTCTCCCACGCCGACTCGACCGCCGCGTACATCCGCGCCGAGATGGAGAGGTACGGCTCGCCCCAGCTGGGCTCGAAGGGGTTGCGGAGCCAGGGCCAGTGCTTGGGGTTCCGCAGGGCGGAGCTGCGCGCGGCGAGGGACTTCCCCTCGAAGCGGTTGCTCGGCTCGATCACCCGCTCATCGGTGCGGATCTCGAGCTCGAACGCCTGCGAGATGGGCTGCGCGGACTCCTGCGTGCGCTGGAGCGGCGAGGCGATCAGCGCCGTGACGTGGCGCCGGCGCTCGAGCAGGTCGTCGGCGGCGGAGCGGGCCATGCGGTGGCCCAGATCCGAGAGCCGGAAGTTCGGGAGTCGCCCGTAGAGGACCCGGTCGGGGTTGAACACCTCGCCGTGCCGCACGAGATGGATCTGATCGGCAACCACGAGCGTCAAGTGTACGGAACGCGGCGTGGGGGAACGCCGGGAAAAGGGTCGCCTGAGCCGGACCTGAGCGGAGCCTCAGCGCCGCGCCGAGACCGCCGCCGACAGCCGCCGCACGAGCGGTCCGGGCAGGTGCCGCACCACGGCCATCGGGACTCCGAAGCGCACCGACGGCACCGAGACGACGGAGCCGCGCGCGACGTCGCGGAGGAACTCCTCCACCACCGCGTCCGCATCGAGCCAGAGGAAGGAGGGGATGGAGGAGGTGTCCATCGCCGCCCGCTCGTGGAACTCGGTGCGCACCCAGCCCGGGCAGAGCGCGGCCGAGCGGACGCCGGTGCCGCGCAGCTCGACGGCCAGCGACTGCGCGAAGGCGGTCGCCCACGCCTTCACCGCGGAGTAGGGGCCGAGGTGCACGAAGCCCGCGACGCTCGACACCGTGAGGATCGCGCCGCGGCCGCGGGTGGTCATCGCCTCGGCCGCCGCGCCCGAGAGCACGGCGACCGAACGCACCATCACCTCGAAGGCGTGGTCCTGGGCGGCGACGTCCGGCTCGGCGAAGGTCCCGTCGATCCCGAAGCCGGCGTTGTTGACGAGGACGCGGACCGGTCGGGCCGGATCGACGAGCCGCGCGCGCACGCGCTCGACCTGCTCGCGGTCGCCGAGGTCCGCGGGCAGGACCTCGACCGCCGCGGCGCCGAGGCCGCGCAGTCCGGCCGCCGCCTCCTGGAGGCGCTGCTCGCTGCGGGCGACGAGGACGAGGCTCCAGCCGCGGCGCGCGAACGCCCGGGCGAAGGCGAGGCCGATGCCGGAGGACGCGCCGGTGATCAGTGCGGTGCTCACGCGCGCAGGAGGGCGGCGAGGCCGTCCTCGCTCACGACGGGGATCCCGTAGTCGCGGGCCTTCCTCGCCTTGCCGGACAGGGAGTCGGGATCGGCGGCGACGACCAGCTTGACCTTCTTCGTCACTCCGGGGTGGGCGATCAGCCCGCAGTCCTCGAGGACGGTCGTCCACTCCTGGCGGGTCCGGCGCATCTCCCCGGTCAGGACGACGAGGTCGCCCGGCTCGAGCGAGAAGCGGTCGACGACGGGCGCGGGCTGTTCGACGGCGTCCCGCGGCTCCGTGGCCGCGACGAGCCGCTCGTGATCGATGCCGAGCAGATCGGCGACAGTCGCGAGGTCCATCAGCTCGTCGTCGGCGAGGACGCCGTCCGACCAGGCGACCGCGGTCAGGTCGTCGAAGTAGCGGTCGTGGAGGACGCGCACGACCGCACGACCGATTCCGAGGTCGTCGGCCGCGGTGACCAGTTCGCGCTCCTCGTGCGCCGAGATGACGCGGTCCAGGAGGCAGCGGTCCAGGAGGGCGAGGTACTCGCCGTGCTCCACGGGTCCGGAGTGGTCGGGCATCCGCTGGACGACGCGCTCCAGGAAGGAGGCGGGAGCCACGGCGGTCGCGGGTCGGGGCGTCCACAGTGTGCGCCTCCGCGGAACAGGAGGCCAGCCGTAGGCGAGTGCCTCTCTCAGGTGATCGTCCCAGCGGTCGCGACCACCGGAGACGGCGATGTACTCCGCGAGCAGGCGGCCCGTGGCGGTCGCATCGACGACCGCTCGGTGAGCGTTCTCCAGCGGGATGTCGAACGCGGCGCAGCAGGCGGCGAGCGAGCGCCCCGCACCCGGCAGGAACTCGCGTGCGAGCTGCATCGTGCACAGCAGCATCTCGCTCGAGAGTGCCGTCTCGACGCCGAGTCGGGCCAGTTCCGCTGTCAGGAACCGCCGCTCGAAGCTCGCATTGTGGGCGACGACCACCCGGCCGTCGAGATGTACCAGCAGATCGGAGGCGATCGCGGCGAAGGACGGTGCGTCCAGTATCTCGCGCGCCGAGATGCCGTGGATCCTCTGCGCGCCGAGATCGCGGTCCGGGTTCACGAGCGTCTCGAACGCCGCCTCGAAGCGCCCCTCCGCATCGAGATGGACGACAGCGACCTCGATGACGCGGTCGCCCCGCTCGGGACGGACCCCCGTCGTCTCGAAGTCGATGACCGCGAATCCCGGTCCCGCCATGGCACATCCCCCTCGGATCCTTCGAGCCCGCGCGCTCGCTCCGCGATGCTAGCCCGACGCCGGAGCACGCAGGGGGACCGACTGGACCCCCTTTCGTGCCGCGCCGGAGGCCGCGGGCCGGCGCGTGCTCCTGCTCCGCGCCCGCCCGGCGGCCCCCGAGTAGACTCCCCTACCGTGACCGACGAGACCCGCCTCCCCCGAACCACTGTCAAGAAGCTCGCCGCGCTCGAGGACGGACCCGTCCGCGTGTCCGGCTGGGTCGAGACCGTGCGCGACCAGAAGAAGGTGCAGTTCGTCGTCCTGCGCGACGAGTCGGGTGCCGTGCAGCTGGTGAACCCGGCCGTGCGCGAGGCCGTCGAGGGCGACGACGCGTCGGCTGCGCGCCTCGCGATCACCGAGGAGATCTCCGGCCTCGCCCAGGGCTCCTTCATCACCGTCACCGGTGCGCTCAAGCACGACGAGCGCGTGAAGCTCGGCGGCATCGAGGTCAAGCTCGAGACGCTCGAGGTCGTCGCCGCGTCGATCCCGGAGGCGCCGATCGCGCCCGACTCCGGCATCGACAAGCGCATGGACTGGCGCTTCCTCGACCTGCGCCGTCCCGAGCAGAACCTCATCGCCCGTGTGCAGACCACGTTCGAGCACGCGCTGCGCACGTACTGGATCGAGCACGACTTCATCGAGATCCACACCCCGAAGCTCATGGCGAGCGCCTCGGAGTCGCGGGCCGAGCTCTTCGAGGTCGAGTACTTCGAGACGAAGGCCTACCTGGCGCAGAGCCCCCAGTTCTTCAAGCAGATGGCGCAGCCCGCCGGCTTCGGCAAAGTCTTCGAGGTCGGCCCCGCCTTCCGCGCCGACCCCAGCTTCACCTCGCGTCACGCGACCGAGTTCACGAGCGTCGACGCCGAGGTCTCCTGGATCGACTCGCACGAGGACGTCATGGAGCTGCACGAGCAGCTGATGGTCGCCGGCCTCACCGCCGTCGTCGAGAAGCACGGCGCCGAGGTCAAGGCGCTCTTCGACATCGACCTGACCGTCCCGACCACGCCGTTCCCGCGCATCCCGCTCGCCGAGGCCAAGCGCATCGTCGCCGAGCGCGGCTACGAGGTGCCCCGCGCCGACGACGACATGGACCCCGAGGGCGAGCGCCGCATCGCGGCCTACGTGCAGGAGGAGTTCGGGCACGACTTCGTGTTCCTCACCGACTACGCGTCGAGCATCCGGCCGTTCTACCACATGCGCCGCGAGGGCGACGGGACGATCACCAACAGCTACGACCTCATCTACAACGGCGTCGAGATCTCGACCGGAGCCCAGCGCGAGCACCGCGTCGACGTCCTCGTCGAGCAGGCCCGCGAGAAGGGCCTGGACCCGGAGGAGCTCGAGTTCTACCTCGACTTCTTCCGCTACGGCGTCCCGCCGCACGGCGGCTTCGGCATGGGCCTCTCGCGCGTGATCATGCTGATGCTGAACCAGGCGAACCTCCGCGAGGTCACCTACCTGTTCCGCGGCCCGACCCGCCTGCTGCCCTAGGCGCGCACCACGGTCGCGGGAACCCCGGACCATCGAGACCGCCGCGGACGGCGGGTCCCCTCGACGGGCCGGGATTCCCTCGCGCCAGCGGCTAGGGAGCCGGCAGCACCACGAGGTCGAGGTAGTCGGCCAGGCACGCCACCATGTCCACCGCGTCGCGCTCGAGCAGCCACTGCAGCTGCACGCCGTCCCAGAGCGCGATGATCGACGCCGCCAGCCGCTCCGGATCGGACCCCTCGCGGAGGCGCCCGGCGGCCTGGAGCTCGCGCAGCTCGGCCGTGTACTCGCTGCGGAGCCGGCGGAACCGCGCGGCGAAGAAGTCGCGCCCCGGGTGCTCCTGCGTCGTCGACTCGCCGCAGAGCACGGCGTACAGCTCGATCACTCCGGGCGCCGTCTCGTTGTAGCGGGTCTGCCGCAGGATGCCGGCGACCAGCCCCTCCTCCGGGTCCGGCGGCGAGGAACCGTCGCCCGTGATCAGGTCGCGGTGCTCGAGGACCGCGAAGAGCAGGTCGGTCTTCGACGGGAAGTAGTGCAAGAGGCTCGTCTGGCTGAGCCCGACGCGGTCGGCGACCTCCTGGAGGGAGCCGCGGGCGTAGCCCCGTGCGGCGAAGACCTGGTGGGCGGCCTCGATGATGGCGCGGCGGCGCTCGGCCGACTTCGCGTACGGGCCGCGTCGCCTCGTCGCCTCCGCCATCGACCCCTCCTCAGCACTGGAGGCACCTCGCCGTGCCCCTCGAACGGCCAGCGTAGCGGCGGCGGAGGAGCAGTGCCGCCAATTTCGAGTACCTACTCGAATTCGTGGTAGCGTCCCGATCATCGCCGGGTGAGACTCCCCGGCTCTCCACCACGACGAAGTGAGGGAAGATGCATCCGTTCACCCGGAGACAGCTCATCGCCGCCGGTCTCGGCACCGCGGCACTCGGGAGCCTGACGGCCTGCGCGACACCGGGCACCGTCTCGGTCAACACGGCGCCGACGATCGCCCCGGCCACCGGCCCGGTCCGCCTGCAGTACTGGGGCTGGCTGAAGGACCTGCAGAAGGTCTGCGACGTCTGGAACGCCTCGCACCCCGAGATCCAGGTCGAGGCCGTCTGGATCCCCGGCGGCAACGCGGGCGGGTACCAGAAGCTCTACTCGGCCCTCGCCGCGGGCGGCGGGCCGGACCTCGGCCAGGTCGAGATCCGCTCCGTCCCCGAGTTCATGCTCGTCAACGGCCTGGTCGACCTCACCCGGTACGGCGTCGAGCAGTACCGCGACCTGTACGACCCCACGCTCTGGGGCCAGGTCAGCTACACGGGCGGCGTCTACGGCATCCCTCAGGACAGCGGCCCGATGGCGCTCTTCTACCAGCCCGAGGTGTTCGGGAAGGTGGGTGCGGAGCCGCCGACGACCTGGGACGACTGGGCTGCGGTGGCGACGGAGCTGCGCGGAGCCGGCTCCTACATCGACTGCTTCCCGCTCGCCGACGCCTCGGTCTTCGCCGCGTTCGCGACGCAGGCCGGCGCGCAGTGGCTGCGCCCGGAGGAGGACGGCTGGGTCATCGATATGACCGACGACGCCACGACGCGCGTCGCCTCCTTCTTCGACACGGCCATCGACCAGGACCTGGTGCAGACCGGCTACGGCGCCTACTCCCCCGCGTGGTTCGCGGCCGCGGCGAAGGGCGGCATCGCCTCCTGCGCCACCGGCAGCTGGGGCGACGCCCTGATCGAGGGGGTCAGCGGAGGCGCGGGCAAGTGGCGCGCGGCTCCCATGCCCGTCTGGGGCGACACCGGCTTCGGCTCGAGCTTCCTCGGCGGATCGACCGCGGCGGTGTTCTCGAGCAGCAAGCACCCGGAGGAGGCGATCGAGTTCGCCGTCTGGATGACCACCACGCAGGAGGGCATCGACGCGATGATCGCCAACAGCGGCATCGGCTGGTCTCCCGCGGTCGGCGAGATCGGCACGGCCCGCAAGGGTCCGAGCGACTTCTTCAGCGGGCAGAACTACAACGAGGACGTCCTCGTGCCCGCATCGAAGGAGCAGAACCCCGACTGGTCCTGGTGGCCCGTCACGCAGCAGTCCTTCAACATCCTCAGCGACGGCTTCCGGAAGAAGGCGTCCGGGCTCTCGCTCGTGGACGCGGTCGCCGAGGCGGAGCAGCAGATCATCACGGTCTTCGAGAACAAGGGCCTGAGCATCAGGAGGGCCTCCGCATGACCACCACGACCTCCCCCGCCGCCGCCGCGGTCGCGGCCACCACGCGGACGCCGGGCGCGCCCCGGCGCAGCCGCGCGGTCGCCCGCGCCCCGTGGATCCTCCTCGGACCCTTCCTGGCCCTGTTCGTCCTCACGTTCATCGTCCCGATCGTCGTCGCCGTCGGCTCCAGCTTCACGAAGGTGACGCGCTCCGGCCTCTTCGGCGAGGCCGGGGTCACCAGCGGGTTCGCGGGCTTCGACAACTACGCGCAGGCCCTCGCCGACGGCAACTTCATCGCCTCCATCGGGCGGATGTTCCTCTTCGGCGTCGTCCAGGTGCCGGTGATGATCGCCCTCTGCACCGTCCTCGCGCTGATGCTCGAGTCGGCGTCGGCGAAGTTCCCCGGCTTCTTCCGGGCGGCCTACTTCCTCCCCTACGGAGTGCCCGGAGTGATCGCGACGATCCTGTGGTCGTTCCTCTACGTGCCCGGCCTCAGCCCGCTCATCGACGCGGCGAACGTGGTCGGGCTCCAGCCCGACTTCCTCGGTGCGGACACGGTGCTCTGGTCGATCGCGAACATCTCGCTCTGGAGCTACACCGGCTACAACATGCTGATCATCGTCGCCCAGCTCAAGGCGATCCCGGTCGAGCTCTACGAGGCGGCGAAGGTCGACGGCGCCTCCACCTGGCGCGTCGCCCGCAGCATCCAGCTGCCGCTCATCCGCCCCGCGCTGGTGCTGACGACGATCTTCTCGATCATCGGAACGCTCCAGCTGTTCGCCGAGGCGCAGGTGCTGAAGACGGTCGCTCCGGCGATCGACAGCCAGTACACGCCGAACCTCAGCGCGTACACCACGGCCTTCGCCTACAACGACTACAACGTCGCCGCCGCCCAGGCCGTCCTGATCGCGCTGGTCGCGTTCCTGCTCTCCTTCACGTTCCTCTCGATCTCGAACAGGAGGTCGTCATGAGCCGCACCGAGACCCCGCCGACCACGACCACCGGAGTCGTCACCGCCGATCGCCCCGTGAAGGCCGGACGCGGGCCCGACCGCTCGGCCGGCCGCAACCGCGCCTCGACCATCATCGTCACCGCGATCCTCGTCGTCGTGGCGGTCTACTTCCTCATCCCCGTCTACTGGGTCGTCGTCGCGGCGACCAAGACGACCGAGGACCTCTTCGCCACCTACGGCTTCTGGTTCGCCCCGACGTTCGCGCTCTGGGACAACCTGACGCAGGTGCTGACCTACGGCGACGGCATCTTCGTCCGCTGGTTCCTCAACTCCGTCCTCTACGCCGGAGTGGGCGCCCTGCTCGCGACCTACCTCGCCGCGGCGGGCGGCTACGCGCTGGCCAAGTACGAGTTCCGCGGCAGCAGGCTCGTGTTCGGGACGATCCTCGCGGGCGTCCTGGTGCCGGGCACCGCGACCGCTCTGCCGCTGTTCCTGCTCTTCAGCCAGATGGGCATCGCGAACACCTACTGGAGCGTGCTGATCCCCTCGCTCGTCTCGCCGTTCGGGCTGTTCCTCTGCCGGATCTACGCTCAGGCGACCGTGGACACCGCGATCATCGAGGCGGCGCGCATCGACGGCGCCGGGGAGCTGCGGATCTTCCACACGCTCGGGCTGCGCATCCTGACTCCCGCGCTGGTCACCGTGTTCCTCTTCCAACTGGTCGGGATCTGGAACAACTACTTCCTGCCCCTGGTGATGCTCTCGGACACGAACCTGTTCCCGATCACACTGGGACTGAACAACTGGCTCGGACAGGTCGACCGCCTGCCCGAGTTCTACGAGCTGACGACCGGCGGCGTCCTGCTGTCGATCATCCCGCTCGCCATCGCCATGATCGTGCTGCAGCGCTTCTGGCGCGGCGGCCTGACGGAAGGCTCCGTGAAGTGACGACTCCCCCGACGACCTCCCACTACCTGACGGACACCGGACCGGGCTCCGGCCGCCGCCGGGCCCCCCGCTCGTGGCTGCACACCGACGCCCCGGCGCTCCCGCTGGACGGGGAGTGGCGCTTCCGCCTGCTCCCCGCCGCTCCGGGGACCCCGGGCGGCGCCGGCGTGCTGCCGGAGGGCGAGGGCGTGGACGCCGTCGGGGACGAGTCGTTCGACGACTCCGGCTGGGACCTGATGCCGGTGCCCTCGCACTGGGTGCTGCAGGGCGACGGGCGCTACGGACTGCCGGCCTACACGAACGTGCAGTTCCCGTTCCCGACCGAGCCGCCGTTCGTTCCGGACGCGAACCCGACGGGCGACTACCGCCGCACCGTCGTGGTCCCGGAGGAGTGGGACTCCGCCGAGGCGGTCGTCCTGCGCTTCGACGGGGTCGAGTCGCGCTACCGCGTCTGGGTCAACGGCGTCGAGATCGGCATCGGCTCCGGCAGCCGGCTCGCGCAGGAGTTCGACGTCACCGGCGTCGTCCGCCCGGGCGAGAACCTCGTCGTGGTCCGCGTGCACCAGTGGTCGGCCTCGAGCTACGTGGAGGACCAGGACCAGTGGTGGCTGCCGGGGATCTTCCGCTCGGTGCACCTGCTCGCGCGCCCCGTCGGCGGGATCGAGGACGTGTGGCTGCGCTCCTCCTTCGCCGGCGGCGCGGGCCGCATCGAGGCGGAGGTGACCGCCGCGGCCGACGCGTTCCCGCTGACGCTGCGCGTGCCCGGGCTCGGGATCGAGACGGTCTGGGCCTCAGCGGAGGAGATCGCCGCGATCGAGGTCCCCGAGGTCGAGCCGTGGTCGGCGGAGGCTCCGCGCCTCTACGACGCGACGCTCGCCTCCGCCGGCGAGACGGTCTCGCTGCGGCTCGGCTTCCGCACGGTCGAGATCCGCGGCGACCGCTTCCTGGTCAACGGCGAGCGCGTCGTCTTCCATGGAGTCAACCGCCACGAGACGCACCCCGACCGCGGTCGAGCGTTCGACGAGGACTCCGCCCGCGAGGACCTTGCGATGATGAAGCGCTTCAACGTGAACGCCATCCGCACCAGCCACTACCCGCCGCATCCCCGTCTGCTCGATCTCGCCGACGAGCTCGGCTTCTGGGTGGTCCTCGAGTGCGATCTCGAGACCCACGGCTTCGAGCGGGTCGGCTGGGCGGGCAACCCCAGCGACGACCCCGCCTGGCGAGAGGCCTACCTCGACCGCATCGAGCGGACCGTCGAGCGCGACAAGAACCACCCGAGCATCGTGCTCTGGTCCCTCGGCAACGAGGCGGGCACCGGCGCGAACCTCGCCGCGATGTCCGCCTGGGTGCACGGCCGCGACCCCGAGCGCCCCGTCCACTACGAGGGCGACTACACCGGCGCGTACACCGACGTGTACTCGCGGATGTACTCCTCGATCCCCGAGACCGAGCGGATCGGCACCGACGGCTCGCTCACTCCGCTCCTCGGCTGCTCCCCCGGCGAGTCCGCTCGGCAGCGCTCCAAGCCCTTCCTGCTCTGCGAGTACGTGCACGCGATGGGCAACGGCCCGGGAGCGATCGACCAGTACGAGGACCTCGTCGACCGCTTCCCGCGGCTGCACGGCGGCTTCGTCTGGGAGTGGCGCGACCACGGCCTGCGGGCGCGCACGCCGGAGGGCGTCGAGTACTACGCGTACGGCGGCGACTTCGGCGAGGTGGTGCACGACGGCAACTTCGTGATGGACGGCATGGTGCTCTCCGACGGCACGCCCAGCCCGGGCCTGTTCGAGTGGAAGCAGATCGTCGCTCCGGTGCGCCTCACGGTCCGCGGCGACGGCGTCGTCATCGAGAACCGCCGGCACGACGCCTCCACCGCCGATCTGCGCTTCGCGTGGCGGGTCGAGCGGGACGGGCGGGTCACCGCGGAGGGAGTGCTCGACGCCCCGGTCATCGCGGCCGGCGACGCCGTCCACGTGGAGCTCCCCCCGCTCGAGGTGCGCCCCGGCGGCGAGACCTGGCTCACCGTCGACGCGGTCCTCGACGCCCCGACCGCCTGGGCGGAGGAGGGCCACGTGCTTTCCACCGGTCAGCACCTCCTCGCCGCGCCGTCGGCGGTGCCCGCGTGGACCCGCGCCGTCCGCGCCGCTCCGCCCCTCGAGGGCGGCGCGCTCGGAGTCGCGCGGTTCCGCGACGGCCGGCTCGCCTCCCTCGCCGGCCTGCCCGTCGACGGACCGCGCACCGAGCTCTGGCGCGCCCCGACCGACAACGACGAGGGCGCGGGCTTCCCCGGCTACGTCACCGGCGACCCGTACGACGGCGACGGCCGCGGGATGCCGGCCCCCTCCTCCGCCGCCCGCTGGCGCGAGGCCGGACTCGACCGCCTGGTCGGCCGCGTGCAGGAGGTGGACGCCTCCGCCGGGCTCCGCCGCGTGACCCGCTTCTCGGCCGCGGACCTCGATGCGGGACTCCTGATGGAGGAGCGCTGGAGCGTCGACGGGGAGAGCACGGTCCTCCGCGTCGACCTCGTGCCGACCCGGGGCTGGGACTCCGTCTGGCCGCGGCTGGGCATCCGGATCGACATGCCCGCGTCGATCGACGGCGCGGAGTGGTTCGGCACCGGCCCGCTCGAGTCCTACCCCGACAGCCTCCGGGCCGCGCGGGTGGGGCGCTTCACGGCGGAGATGGACCGGCTGACGACTCCGTACGCCCGCCCGCAGGAGAGCGGTCACCGCAGCAGCGTGCGCGAGCTGACGCTGACGGAGGCGGGCTCGCCCCGGCTCCGCATCGAAGCCGCGCGCGACCTGCACGGGCGCCTCCCCGGCTTCACCCTGGCGAGGCACACGCCGCAGGAGATCACGGCCGCCGCGCACCCGCACGAGCTGCCGGCGTCGGAGCGCGCGGTCCTCGTGATCGACGCCGCCCAGCACGGCCTGGGCTCCCGCGCGTGCGGTCCGGACGTGTGGCCTGACTTCCAGCTGCGGCCGGAGGCGCGGACGATCCTCCTCCGCTTCACCGCGGCCGGCTGAGCGCCGGGAGAGGACGAGGGAAGGCCCGCGGGATCGCGTCCCGCGGGCCTTCCCTCGTCCTCCGGACGCGTCAGTCGCTCTGCGTGCGCGGCAGCGGTCCGCCGATGAAGAGGTCCGTGTTCATGCGCCGGCGGCGCATCACGACCAGGACGGCCGCGCAGGCGACGAGCGACGCGGCGACCGCGCCGCCGCCGATCATCAGCGCGGTGGTCGGCGTGATGCCGGCCGGTCCCGCCGAGGCGGCCGTGCTGAGGAAGGCGGTGCGCGCGGCGCTGATCGCGGTGCCGCAGACCTGCTGCGCCTCCCACGGTGCGGCCGTGGTGTCGCTGTCACGGTAGGAGACGGTCACGGCTGCCGTGCGGTGCGACTCGCGACCGAAGGCGACGACGCAGTAGACGGAGGGGTCGGGGTCGGCGATGACCGCGTCGCCCAGCGCCAGCTCGGCCCAGCCGATGGAGTCGGACTGCACGGCGACGTCGCCGGCGGCCAGGTCGGCGCGGGACCCGGAGGTCTCGAAGGCGCCCACGGCGACCTCCTCGTCGGCGTCGAAGCCCCAGACGGCGCCGCGAGGCGCCTCGGTGCTGCCGTCGCCGAGCTCGCGCGGCTCGAGCAGGAGGCCGTTGCCGGTGGAGGGCGCCAGCCGGAAGACGACCTTGGCGGCGGAGCCCTGGTCGCCCGTGAGGTCGACCGTGAAGGCGCCCGACTTGGTGATCAGCGCGGTCGGCACGGTCGCGGTGCCGCTCCCCGCCTCGAGGGTCAGCGGGGTCTTGGTGCCGTTCGGGTCGCGGAGGACCGCGGAGACGGCCTCGCCGCTCGCGAAGCCGGTGTACGAGAAGCCGACGCCGTAGAAGCGGGCGAGCTCGACGGTGAGCGCCTCCGGCTGCACGGCGAGCTCGCGGGTGAGGAAGACGTCCGCGGTCGCGGCACCGGCCGCCGGCTTCGCGCCCTCGGTCGAGGTGCCGAGCTCGGTGCGTCCGGGGGCCGACGCCGCCGGAGTGACGGCGCCCGCACCGGAGGAGCCGGCGGTGCCGGACGTGGTGGTGCCGGAGGTGGTGCCGCCGCCGGAGGTGCCGCCGGACGTCGCTCCGCCGGTGGTGCCGCCGCCGGAGCCGGAGCCGCCGGAGGACGATCCGCCGCCGGTGGAGGGCTGGCCGCCGCCGGAGCCGCCCTGCTGACCGCCGCCGGAGCCGCCCTGCTGGCCGCCGCCGGTCGAGCCGCCGCCGGTCGATCCACCGCCGGTGGATCCGCCGCCGGTGGAGGGCTGGCTCGGCTGCTGGGGCGCGGGGTCGACCGGTGCCGGATCGACCGGCGCGGGGTCCACGGGCGCGGGGTCGACGGGCGCGGGCTGCTCGGGTTCTGCCGGCTCCTCGGGCACTCCGGGAACGGAGGGCTCCTCGGGGACGCCGGGAACGGGGTCGGAGCCGCCGTCGCCCGGCTGCTCGGGATCCTCCGGCACGCCGGGGATGGTCGTCGCGGCCGGCTGCTCGACCGTGGTCGAGACCGTCGAGGCGGAGGGGGCCGCGACGGCCGCTCCGGGGAGGGCCAGGCCGAGCACGAGCGCCGCGAGAGCGGCGGCGGGCAGGGCGAGTCGGCGGGATGACGGCATGGCGGTTCCTTCCTCCACGGGCGACGATCTGCGTCCGCGCACGGAGGAGCGCACTCCCCCCTCACGAGGGTAAGGGCGAGAGGCGAGCTATCGCGAGCCGTCCTGTCCCCCGTCAGAGGGACGTCGCGGTCGTGCTTCCGTCCGGACGGCCCGGGTCGAGGCTCACCCGCGATCGAGGAGGGCCCGCCGGAGCCGCGCGGGATCGACTCGCCAGAAGGTGTGCACGCGCCCGTCGATCAGCACCACCGGGATCTCCTCGACGAAGCGCTCGTGCAGCTCGGGATCGTCGAGGATCGACACCTCCGAGACGGCGACCGACGCCTCGCCGCCCAGATCGGCGACCACCTGCTCGACCACGGTCCGCGCGTCGTCGCAGAGATGACAGCCCGGCTTGCCCACGAGCGTCAGCTCCACGTCCACCATGCGGTCAGTGTACGGCGGCCCCGGCGCCGGGCGCCGAGACGGCGAGCGCCGCCGGGATGATCCGTGAACGCAGACGAGCGCCCGACCCCGGAAGGGCGGACGCTCGAGTGGGAAGAGGCGCGAGCCTACTTCTTGTTGCGACGCTGGTGGCGAGTCTTGCGAAGCAGCTTGCGGTGCTTCTTCTTCGCCATACGCTTGCGACGCTTCTTGATGACAGAACCCACGAAGACCTCACAACGTTCAGGGGGTCGACCGCCCGACGGGCGGCCGCTTACGAAAAACTGGCTCCCGCGAGCTTACACGACCCGGGGCTCCACCGTTTCCGGCTCCTCGGCGCCCCTCACTTGCGGATGCGCAGCGCCTCCGCGACCTTCGTCGCTCCCTCGCTGACGCCCCGCTGGATGTCCTGCACCACGGTGCTGACCTGGTGGGTGCGCTCGGCGAGCGCCCGGCCCAGCGACTCCGCCCGGGCCGCGGTCGGAGCGTCGAGCAGGGCGCCGGCCGCCTCGTCCTCGGCGAGGAAGGGCAGCAGCCAGTCCTCGACCTCCGCCAGCGGCGCGTACTCGAGCGCGTAGAAGCGGTGCTGTCCGCTCTCGCGCACCGTGACGAGGCCGGTCTCGCGCAGCACCTTGAGGTGCTTGGAGACGGTCGGCTGGCTCAGCTCGAGGCGCGCCACGATCCGCGACACGCTCATGCCCTCGGCCGAGCCGTCCCGCCGCTGCTCGAGCAGCAGGGCGAGGATGTCGCGGCGGGTCCCGTCCGCGATCACCCCGAAGATGTCAGCCATGCGCCCAGGCTAGTCAGCGCCCCGGGGGCCCGGCACCGAGCGGGTAGCATGGCCGCGATCGAGTGGAGGATCCGCCGTGGTGGTTCGGCAGCAGTTCCGCAGCCCCGTGGGCGTCTCGCCCGTCTCCCCCTGGTCGGGGTTCGAGCGGGCCCGCGACCTCATCGACGACTTCGCCGGACGCTCGCCGTCCCGCTTCGCGATCCTCATCTTCTCGGCGCTCGTGCTCGTCTTCACCCTGCTGTTCTCGCTGCCGGTGTCGAGCACCACGGGCACCGTCACTCCGCTGCACGACGCCTTCTTCACCGCGATGTCGGTGATCTGCGTGACCGGCCTCGCGACGGTCGACATGGCGACGCACTGGTCGGCGTTCGGCCACTCGATCATCTTCGTCGGCGTGAACATCGGCGCTCTGGGAGTGCTGACGCTCGCCTCGATCATGGGCCTGGCGATCTCGCGCCGCCTCGGGCTCCGGGCGAAGCTCATGGTCGCCAGTGACTCGAACCCGCTGCGGATCCACTCCGGCCCCGTCGCCGAGGGCCAGGCCGTGCGCCTGGGCGAGATCGGCGGACTGCTCGCCACCGTCGCGATCAGCGCCGCCGCGATCGAGATCATCGTCGCGCTCCTGCTGTTCCCGCGGATGCTGATCGACGGGATCCCGATCGGCGAGGCCGTCTGGCACTCCTTCTACTACTCCGCGATGGCGTTCACGAACACCGGCTTCGCCCCGAACGCCGCGGGACTCACCCCGTTCGAGGACGACTACTGGTTCCTCGGCATCCTGATGCTCGGCGTCTTCCTCGGCTCGATCGGCTTCCCCGTCATCTACGCCTTCTCCCGCGGCTGGCGGCGCCCGCGCAAGTGGTCGGTGCACGTGAAGCTGACGCTGGTCACCTCCGTGATCCTGCTCGTCGCCGGGGCCGTCCTCTACATCGTGCTCGAGTTCGACAATCCGAGGACCTTCGGCAGCCTCGATGCGGGAGACACCGTCTTCCAGTCCTTCTTCCTCTCGACGATGACGCGGTCGGGCGGCTTCTCGACGATCTCGGTCCCCGACCTCAACGGCTCGAGCCTGCTCGTGACGGACATGCTGATGTTCATCGGCGGAGGATCGGCCTCCACGGCCGGCGGGATCAAGGTCACGACCCTCGCGATCCTGTTCCTGGCCGCCTTCGCCGAGGCCCGAGGGAACAACGACATGGAGGCGTTCGGCCGCCGGATCCCGAACGACGTCCTGCGCCTGGCCGTCTCGGTCGTGCTGTGGGGCGCGACGACGGTCGCCGTGTCGAGCGTCCTGATCCTGCACATCACCAAGGCCTCGCTCGACCACGTGCTCTTCGACGTGATCTCGGCCTTCGCGACCTCCGGGCTCTCGACGGGGCTCACCGCGGAGCTGCCGCCGTCCGGGGTCTACATCCTGGCGCTGACGATGTTCATGGGCCGCGTTGGTACCGTGACTCTCGCCGCCGCGCTCGCCGCGAGCCAGCGGAGGCAGTTGTTCAGACGACCGGAAGAGAGGCCCATCGTTGGTTGACCGCATCAGGTACGACGCCCCGGTGCTGGTGATCGGCCTCGGGCGCTTCGGAGCCGCCACGGCCGGCCAGCTCGACCGCCTCGACCGCGAGGTCCTCGCCATCGACGCCGACGCCGGTCTCGTGCAGAAGTGGTCGGAGCGGGTCACCCACGCGGTGCAGGCCGACGCCCGCTCGCTCGACGCCCTCGCGCAGATCGGCGCGCAGGACTTCCAGGTCGCCGTCGTCGCGGTCGGCTCCTCCATCGAGGCGTCCGTGCTGATCACTGCGAACCTCGTCGACCTCAAGATCCCGCAGATCTGGGCGAAGGCGATCTCGCGCTCGCACGGCAAGATCCTCGAGCGGATCGGCGCGAACCACGTGATCTACCCCGAGGCGGAGGCGGGCGAGCGCGTCGCGCACCTGGTCTCGGGCCGCATGCTCGACTTCATCGAGTTCGACGACGACTTCGTGCTCGCGAAGATGTACCCGCCCAAGCCGATCCGGGGGCTGACGCTCACGGAGTCGGGCGTGCGCCGCAAGCACCGCGTGACCGTCGTCGGCGTCAAGAGCCCGGGCAAGCCCTTCACCTACGCGACCGAGCAGACCGTCGTCTCGAACCACGACCTCATCGTGGTCAGCGGCACCCCCAGCGACATCGAGCGCTTCGCGGCCCTCGGCTCCTGACCCGCGCCCCCTTCCTCCTCCTCCTCTGCGAGATGCCGCTCCGTGACGCCCGCTCCGGCGCGTCGCATACCCGAGCGGCGTCTCGCGGAGAGGAGGGCGGAGTCAGGAGGCGGCGAGCTCGCGGGCGCGGGCCAGCGCGGCGTCGGTCGCCCGCGTGAAGAGGGCGGCGAGGTCGGCCTCCTGCAGGACCGCGACGGCCCGCTCGGTGGTGCCCTTCGGGCTCGTGACCCGCCGGCGCAGCTCCGCGGGCTCCTCGCCGGAGTCCGCGAGCAGCTCGGCCGCGCCGCGGAACGTGCCGACCACCATCGTCGACGCCTGCTCCGGAGTGAAGCCCTTCGCGACAGCGGCCGCGACGAGCTCCTCGATCAGCAGGAACACGTAGGCGGGCCCCGAGCCGGAGATCGTCGAGAGCGCGTCGAGCTGCGACTCCGGCACCTCGACCACCTCGCCGACCGTCTCGAACAGGCGGCGCACGAGCGCCAGGTCCTCGTCGCCGGACCGCGTGCCCGCGCTGAGGCCGGTGACGGCGCGGCCCACGACCGCGGGAGTGTTCGGCATCGAGCGGAGCACGGCGACGGACGCGGGCAGGTGCCGCTCGAACGTGGCCGCGGTCACGCCGGCGGCGACGGAGACGACGACCGCGCCCGGGGCGAGCGCGTCGGCGATCTCGTCGAGCAGGTCCGGCACCATGTGCGGCTTGACGGCCACGAGCACGATCGCCGCGCCCTCGACCGCACGCCGGTTGGCCTCCGGGTCGTCCGCGGTGGCGAAGGCGGTGACCACCGGGTGGCCGTCCCACGCGGCGGCCTTCGCGGAGTCGCGGTTGGTCACCCGCACGCCCCCCTCGACGCGCACGCCGGGAGCCAGCAGGCCCTGGAGGATCGCACCCCCCATCGAGCCGAGGCCGAGGACGGCGATGGACGGGAGCAGGACGGGCGCATCGGTCACGCCGCTCATCCTACGAAGAGCCCGCGGCAAGGGGGTCCGGGTGCGGTCCGGCGCCTCGTAGGATGGCCCGACCATCCAGCGGCGAGCCCGAGGAGACCACGTGAGCGCATCCGGAGGCGGCACCGCGATCATCGCGGCGCTCGCGGCCAACCTCGGCATCGCCCTGACGAAGTTCGTCGCCTGGTTCTTCTCCGGATCCGCCTCCATGCTCGCCGAGGGCGTGCACTCGCTCGCCGACTCCGGCAATCAGCTGCTCCTGCTGCTCGGCGGCCGCAAGTCGCGGAAGGCCGCCGACGAGGAGCACCCGTTCGGCTACGGACGGGAGCGCTACGTCTACGCCTTCGTGGTGTCGATCATCCTGTTCTCCGTCGGCGGCGTCTTCTCGCTCTACGAGGGCATCGAGAAGATCGCCGAGCCGCACGAGCTCGAGAACGCCTGGCTGCCGATCCTGGTCCTCGTGATCTCGATCTGCCTCGAGGGCTACTCGCTGCGCACCGGAGTGAAGGAGTCGAACCGGGTCCGCGGCTCGCAGTCCTGGTTGCAGTTCATCCGCCGGGCGAAGGCGCCGGAGCTGCCGGTCGTGCTCCTCGAGGACGTCGCCGCGCTCACCGGTCTGACGTTCGCGCTGCTCGGAGTCGGGCTGACCGTGATCACCGGCGACTCGGTCTACGACGCGATCGGAACGATCATGATCGGCACCCTGCTGATCGTGGTGGCGATCGTGCTGGGCGTCGAGACGAAGAGCCTGCTGGTCGGAGAGGGGGCGACTCCCGCCGACGCCGCCTCGATCCGCGCCGCGCTCGAGGCCGGGCGCGACGTCGAGCGCGTCATCCACATGCGCACGCTCTACCTCGGACCGGACGAGATCCTCGTGGCCGCGAAGCTCGCCTTCCCGGCCGCCGAGACCCTCGAGCACGTGGCCGCCGGGATCGACGCCGCGGAGAAGCGGATCCGCGAGGCCGTCCCGGCCGCCACCACGATCTACCTCGAGCCCGACGTCGACCGTGGACGCGCGGGATCGGTGGCGGCCCGTCCGGCCGTGACGGAGGCGGAAGGGACGGCCGCCGCGGTCGCTCCGGCCGCCGCCGCTCCGCCCGCCGCCTCCCCGCCGGCCGCGCCGCACGGGAGCGCCTGAGATGCGCCGGGCCCTGGCGATCGTCAACGAGCGCGGTGCCGGGCTCGGCGCGCTCGAGCCGATGCTGACCGAGCGGGGGTTCGCCGTCGACGCCGTCGCAGGGACGGACCTCGACGCGATCGACATCCTCGCCCCCGACCTCGTCGTCACGCTCGGCTCCAGCGCCGGCGTCTACGAGACCTCGCGGCACCCCTTCATCAGCCCCGAGATCGCGCTCCTGCAGGACCGGATGCACCACCGCCGTCCCACGCTCGGCGTCTGCTTCGGAGCGCAGCTGATCGCGACCGCCCTGGGCGAGTCCGTCCATCCCGGATCGGCCCGCGAGGTCGGCTTCCGCCCGGTCGTGCTCACGGAGGAGGGCGCCGGCTCCCCGCTCCGGCACCTCGCCGGCGTCCACGTGATGCAGTGGCACGGCGACACCTTCGCGCTGCCCAGCGGAGCGGCGCTGCTGGCGTCGTCGCCGGCGGGCGAGGTGCAGGCGTTCGCCGTGGAGGACTGGCTCCTCGGCGTGCAGTTCCACCCCGAGCTGACCGGCACGATGGCCGCGCAGTGGCTCGAGGGCGACGGGGAGTGGGCAGGAGCGGCGGGCTACGACGCCGCCGCGCTCGCCGACGACGTCGCGGCGGAGCGCTTCGAGCGGATGCACGCGGCGACGCGGCTCGCGCTGACGGAGTGGCTGGGCGCTCCGAGCTGAGGGGTTCGGCGGCGCTCGGCGTCAGCGGCGGTCGGCGAAGAAGTCGAGCAGGAGCCGCGAGCTCTCCGCGGCGCGGACCCCGGGGTACACCTCGACCACGTGGTTGTGCCGGCGGTCGCGGAGGAGGTCGTGCACGGATCCGGAGGCGCCCGCCTTCTCGTCCCACGCGCCGAAGACGACGCGGTCGATCCGCGCCGCCAGGATCGCTCCGGCGCAGAGCACGCACGGCTCGAGCGTGACCACCAGCGTGCAGCCCTCGAGATGCCAGTCGCCGCGGGCCTCGGCCGCCGCGCGGATCGCGACCACCTCGGCGTGCGCCGTCGGATCCCGCCGCAGCTCGCGCTCGTTGCGCCCGAGCCCGAGCACCGCACCCTCCGAGTCGAGCACCACCGCGCCCACGGGGACGTCGCCCCAGCCCGCGGCCCGCCGCGCCTCGTCGAGCGCCAGGCCCATCCACTCCTCGGAGCGGCGGGGGACGCGGAGATCGCTGTCGCGCATCGCTCCCCCTCCTGCGGCGGCCCGCTGCGGCCGGTGGGGCGCCGCTCCGGCCAGTAGATTGAGCTTATGCGCGTCCACGTAGCCGACCACCCGCTGATCACCCACAAGCTCACCGTGCTGCGTGACAAGCGCACCCCCTCCCCCACCTTCCGTCAGCTCGCCGAGGAGCTGATGACGCTCCTCGCCTACGAGGCCACCCGCGGCGTCCGCACCCGCACCGTCACCATCGAGACCCCCGTGACGCAGACCACCGGCCTCGCGCTCAGCGACCCGCAGCCGCTGGTCGTCCCGATCCTCCGGGCCGGCCTCGGGATGCTCGAGGGCATGGTCAAGCTCATCCCGACCGCCGAGGTCGGCTTCCTGGGCATGGCGCGCAACGAGGAGACGCTCGAGCCGACCACGTACGCGGAGCGCCTGCCCGACGACCTGTCGAACCGCCAGTGCTTCGTCCTCGACCCGATGCTCGCGACCGGCGGCTCGCTCGTCGCGGCCATCCAGTTCCTCTTCGACCGGGGAGCGGTCGACGTCACCGCCGTCTGCCTGCTCGCCGCCCCCGAGGGCCTGGCCGCCGTCGAGAAGGCCTTCGGCGACCGCGACGTGACCATCGTCCTCGGCTCCCTCGACGAGAAGCTCAACGAGCTCGGCTACATCGTCCCCGGCCTCGGCGACGCGGGCGACCGCCTCTACGGCCTCGCGGGCTGAGCCCGCCGGCCCCCGGACGAGCGGGCCTTCCGTCGCGCCCCGGAACAGGGAGCCCCGCTGAGCCGTGCCGGTCGGCCGGCGCAGCGAGGGTCTCGACACCCCACCGCGACCGTCCGGCAAAGCCCGTCCTGCTGATCGAGCAGCGGGCGCAGCGGGATCCCCCGACACGGCTCGCGCCTCCTCCCGAGCACCGGAACCACCCGCGACGCGCCGTCCATCCCCACGGAAGTGTTGACGCACCGCACCGGCCTCCGCTTTACTGACGGACATGACTGACACCCTGCACGCCCTGACCTCCCTCGAGGCCACCGGGAATGCCGGCATGATGATGGCCGGTGGCCCCGTCATGTGCTGTCGAATGTGTGCATGAGGAACTGACCTCGCCGGATCCCCGCACCGCCTCCGCCCGCTGATCGTCACGATCGGCTGAGCGTCCGAGGCGCGGACGATCCCCTGGATGCCCCGCATCCGTCTCTGCCGCCACCGCGCACCGCGGGCCGGCTCGATCGCGCACACCCGGATCCGCTCCCTCGGACACTCGTCCCGGATCCGACCAGCCAAGGACTCGTCATGACCCTCCTCCACACCCGCACCGTCCCCGCCGCCACCTCCACCGAGGCGCCCCGCCTCCAGCCGGTCGCCGACGCCGCGCCCGCAGCACCCCGCCTCCGCGCCGTCCCCCAGGGCACCGAGGCCCGCGGCTTCGCCCTGTACGTCGGCATCGACGAGGCCAAGGCCCGCGCCGCCGGAGTCGACCTCGGCCGCCTGGTCGAGGAGCTCAAGCGCGTCACGGCGCAGCTCGCCCCCGACGCCGAGACCTACGCCTCCGTCGCCCTCGCCCCGCAGGGCGCCGGCGGCCGCGACGTGGACGTGGTCCGCCTCGCGCTGCAGGACCCGGCCGCCGTCGCCAAGCGCCGCTCCGACGCCGAGCCCGACCCCGACCGCGCACCCGGCGGCGTCGTCATCGACATCTCCCGCAAGCGCGTCATCCTCGACGAGGAGACCACCCCCCTCACCTACAAGGAGTTCGAGCTCCTCCAGTACCTCGTGCTCCGCGAGGGCCGCACCATCGAGCGCGCCGAGCTCATCGCCTCGCTCTGGGGCGCCGCGGACGACGACGCGCCGAACGAGCGCACCATCGACGTCCACGTCCGCCGCCTCCGCGCCAAGCTCGGCCGCTACGAGGAGATCGTGCGCACCGTCCGCGGAGTCGGCTACCGCTTCGACCGCCACGCCGACGTCGCCATCCGCTACGCGTCGACGCCGTCGCCGGATCTGTTCTGAACTGTGAGGAGAGCGCTTGCGCTCTCCTCACCGCGGTCGGCTTCGCGAGGGGTCGCGATTCGGAGAGCGGGTCGCGACCGGCTAGCGGGAAACGCTGACACGCGTTTCCCGCGTTCGCCTCGAGGGCGGAACGTCCTCCCGACCTCCGGGGATGTGCGCGCACCGCCCCTACCCTGGAAAGGGCTGCTCGGCCACACAGCATGCCGCCGAGCCGCCCTTTCCAGGGTAAGGGGTGTACGCGCACCTCCCCGGAGGTCGGAGAGACGCGCCCCCATCGAGACGACCG
>NZ_PSWJ01000027.1:0-51025 GCF_002932775.1 Rathayibacter sp. AY1B8
CCTCGCAGAGGACGTCGCGGCACGATTCGACATGACGGCCGATGACCTGTTCTACCTCAACCCGTTCCGCTTCCCTTCCGACGAAATTCTGCGCGTCGGCGAAGAATTGAACCTCACCGTCGCGGCGCGATGACCTCCACGCGGGCCACTCGATACCGGGCCTGACGTTCCGGCTCTTGATCAATCTGGTGGAGCGCGGTGCATGATGTCCCGATGAACGTTGGAGAGCCCCCGCGACCGAGTGCAGCGACGCCCATCGTTCTCGCCTTGGTTTTCGGTGGGCTTGCAGCCGCCGTGGGAGCCGTAGCCTCCATCTACATGTGGGACCCGAGCGAGACGTGCAGGACCCGCGGCGGAGGCAGCCTGACGGGAGAGGGGTTCCTCTGGAACCCGCTGTGCTCGGATGGGTCAACCGTTCAGCCGATATGGATGACGTTGACGACTGCTGCGGCGTTGATCGTGGCTGTGACATGCGTCGTCATCGCGGCCATCCGCCAAGCTGAACGTGACGGACGCGAAACTGCGTCGCCCGACGTTCTGCACGACTACTCGCGCCAGTCCCTGCCGGAAGACAACGGGCTCCGCAAGCTGGGCGACGAATGGTGACAGACGGTGACTCTCAGGGGTTCTATCGTCTCGCCGTAGCAATGCGGCGTGCATCGGTCTACTGATCGGCGTTCGGGTGACCGCTCAACGATCCCCTACCGGACACCACATCCTCTCAGGCCGCTGTTCTGGGAGAGTGGACTGAATCGTGAGGGGCACCAATGATTGATGCGCGGCGGACCGTAGAGATGGATCGGCTGCCCGGAGGGTTCCGATGAACGGTCCGCGCGAAGTGCTCGGCCTTCCGCCCTTCGCGCTGTTCTGGAGCGCAACGACCATCCGCTCTTTCGGCAGTGCGATCGCGGGTGTCGCGTTCCAGGTGCTGATCGTCTCGGTACTGAACGCAACGCCTGCGGAGATCAGCATTCTCGCGGCGCTCGGCGTAGTGCCGTACCTGCTGTTCGGTCTGATCGTGGGCGCGCTCATGGATCGGTGGCGGCGCCAGCGGACGTTGGTCGTCACCAGCATCGGGCGTGCGCTGATTCTGGGAATGATCCCCGTCCTTCTCCTTCTCGATGCGCTCACCTTCTGGTCACTCGCCGCGGCAGTCCTGCTGCTCGGTGTCCTGACCTTGTTCGCGGACTCCGCCGCGCAGCCGTTCCTCCCGCAGATCGTTCCCCGGTCGTCCTTGGTGATGGCCAACGCGCGACTGGGCCAGAGCGAGACCCTGGCGGGAACGGCAGGACCCGCGCTCGGCGGAGCACTGCTCAACCTGATCGGCTCACCACTCCTGCTCGCCTTCGACGCTGCCATCAACGCGGTGTCGGCGGTGCTGCAATCACGCATCAAGGTGGAGGAGCGCCGGCCCGATCGCCGCGCACCAGGCCGTCACATCGGTCACGACATCCTCGAGGGAATGCGATTCACCTACCGGCACCGCACCCTCCGGCCGCTCGCGCTCTCCGTCCACGCCTGGTTCCTCGGCAACAGCATCGTGACGACGGTGTTCGCGGTGTTCGTTCTCCGAGAGCTGTCCCTGCCCGCTTGGGCGTTCGGCGTCTCGCTCGCGTTCGGCGGCGTCGGTGGCCTCCTCGGAGCTCTCGTCGCACCTGCTGTCGGGGCGCGGGTCGGAGCGGGTCGTGCGATCCTGCTGGGCCGTGCGCTCGTCATCCTGCCCTGGCTGGCACTCGCCGTTCTTCCCCTCGACGTCGACAGCGGCCTCGGTCTCCTGCTTCCCGTCGTCTGCGCCGTGCAGTTCGTCTACGGGCTGTCGATGGGTATTGAGGATGCCAACGACACGGGATACCGGCAAGCGATCGCGCCCGACGAGATCCAGGGCCGCATGAACTCCACCATCCGCACAGCGAATCGCGTCGTGTTTCTCTTCGGTGCGCTGTTGACCGGCGTCCTCGTAACGGCTTGGGGCTACAACCTGACGATCGGAGCGGCGGCGATCGCCTTCACCGCAGCCGCGCTCATCGTCGCACTCTCCCCCCTGCGCAATGCCCGCCACGAAGACGCAGAGATCTCTCCCGAGCAGGCTCCCGACTCGATGGACGAGACAACTCGCTAAGCGAGCCCGCCTGACGCCAAGTTGAGGTGTGCTCCAAACGAGCGCTCTCTGCCGCCATAATGCGATCGCAGAACACCGCCACAGAGCGATCATCTCTACATTTCGCGGCGGTCGGTGTCGCTCATGCGTGTACCGGTGAACGATCCCCATACGGACGTCTCGATCGGCGGGCGGACCTCTCGCGGTTACCTAGCAAGCAGACCGTCCTCACTGGCTAGTCTTCGCTCGTGACCTCTCCGGCCTTCGCAATAGACCTCGACCGCGCTCGCTTCCGAATCGGTGTCTTCGCGGTCGTTCACTTCGCACTCGCCGTCGCCCTGGTCCCGTTCACGCTGCTGCACTACGGCAACCTGATGCACCCGGCCTTCGATGAAGCACAGGACCTGCGCGATTTCGGACCAGCCGTGCAGTGGGCAACGCTTGGCGCATGGGTGCCGGCCCTCGTGACACCCGTCGTCGCCTTCATCACCGTCCGCCGACTCGCTCACCCTCGCCAGCGCTACTGGATCGTGCCGGTCATCGGCATCGCCGCCTCAGTGACACTCCACTTCCTGCCGTACCTCTTCTTCGAGACGCCGCAGCTACCCACCGGCGGCTGAGGGGGCGATAGCTGCGCCGACTAGTGACCGTGCAGGGATCCCCATACGGGACGACCGCCTTGGCCGCCCGCGGCGGACGCTGCGGACGACTCGACGCGTCCCGCACTTCTTTCTCGTGGAGGGTCTGAGCAGTGGTCTTTCAAGCAGGACCGGCGGACGTAGCCTTCTCAGCATGACGACGCCGGCTGAGTCCGTGCCCCTGACCAGCCGACGCCCGCCGCAGCGGCGGCGGCACGGGGCGCTGCTGTTCCTCCGAGACGTGGTGGTCATCGTCCTGGTAGCGGTTCTGGTTTCCAGCCTGGTCAAGACGTTCCTCGTGCGGTCGTTCTACATTCCGTCGTCTTCGATGAACAACACGCTGGTGCAGGACGACCGCATCATCGTCAACGAGCTCGTCCCCGATGTCGTGCCCCTCTCCCGCGGAGACGTCATCGTGTTCAAGGACCCGGGCGGATGGCTTCAGCCCGTCCCGCAGGCCGAGGACACGTCCATCGCCGGGCTGTTCGAGAACACGCTGCAGGCGGTGGGACTGGCGCCCGAGGAGACCAACGATCACCTCATCAAGCGGCTGATCGGGCTTCCTGGCGATCACGTCGTCTGCTGCACGCCGTTGGGGCAGATGACCGTGAACGGGCAGCCCCTCGACGAGGCCTCGTACATCAAGGACGGCGAGAACGCCCCGGCCGCGTCGAGTATCCCGTTCGATGTCACCGTGCCTGCCGATGGGCTCTGGGTGATGGGCGACAACCGGGAGAACTCCGCCGACTCCCGCCTCCAACAGGGCACGCCCTCCAAGGGCTTCGTGCCGATCGATAATGTGACCGGCCGAGCCGTCGCGATCACGTGGCCGATCGACCGATGGCGCTGGCTCGACAACTTCCCCGACACGTTCCATGGCCTCGATCCACGCTAGAACCGACCTCCTACAGAATCAGCCTGGGCGAGCCGACCGATCCCCTAGCCCCACCGGGCAAAGGACGCCATGCTCGCGTCGCTTGTGCAGACGACCTCGAGCATTCGAATGTTCACGGTCGTCTGCACGAGTGCCGCAACGGCACGAAGAGTCGTGCAGGCGACCGCGAGGAACGACAGCCGGTTCTGCTGCGTGCGCGTGTACCGGTGAACGATCCCCATACGGGACGCTCCATCGACTCTCCCGTGGGTGCGAGACTCGGAAGAAGACCCATCGTTACAGTGCCAGCGCTCCTCTCCTTCGCAGCGCGGTACGTTGTGCTGACGAGGCACAGGGGGATGCGGTGGAATCGACAACGCGCCTGAGGTGGGTGACCGGAGCCGCAGTGATGGCGCTCACGACGACGCTCATGGCCGGGTGTTCCGGCCCCGATACCGAGGCCTACTCCGATTTCAAGCGGGCACAAGACGAGCGAGACGCTCTTCCCGACGTCGGCACTGTAGGAGACGGCTACGACCCCGCCTCGATCCGTTACGTCGGCTCAGCCTACGGATTGGAAGTCTGGATCGGGTCGCAGATCACGACCGGAGGCCGGTGCGTGATCGTGGACGGAGAAGGCGACAACGAAGACGGAAGCGGCTGTGGGGATGAGTTGTCGCTGAACGGAGCATGGGTCGTTCAGATACACACCGATGGCGCCGGTCCGGACGACGCTGATGGCCTCGACTGGACGAGCCTCGGTGAGAACGTCTCTATCCGCCGGTACTAACCACCCCGTTCCTCACGTCGACCGCGCGGACGAGCATGTGAGAACGACCCCTACCGGCCGTCCGGTCGACCATCCCTTAACGGGACGCTGATCAGTCAACCTTTCAACGATCTGATGACGTTCGCGGTTGTCAGTTCTCGAGGTCCTCTGCACAGATCTTCAAGGTCGTCTGCACAACTACCGGAGCCGTCTTTCGGAGCGTACGCCGACGTCGGCCAGCTGCGTCTAGGTGGTCTTCCGCCCGAGGACGCGGAGGCCGTCTGGTCGCACCTCACCCGTGGGCGAGACGTGGCGGTAGAACGTCTGGCGGGAGATGCCGAGTTCTGTGCAGAGAGCGCCGATGTTCGTTTCCGGCTTGCCCATCGACGCCATTGCGAGTCGCACCTTGGCGGGCGTCATGGTGAACGGGCGCCCGCCGACCCGACCCCGTGCTCGAGCGGACGCGAGGCCCGCGATGGTTCGTTCGGAGATGAGCTCGCGCTCGAACTCGGCGAGGGCCGCGAAGATCCCGAAGACCAGCTTGCCGGCCGCGGTGGTCGTGTCGATCGCCGCCCCCTGACCCGTGAGCACTTTCAGCCCGATGCCGCGGGCGGTGAGGTCATGGACCGTGTTCACGAGGTGGTGCAGGTCGCGTCCGAGCCGGTCGAGCTTCCACACCACGAGCGTGTCGCCCTCGCGCAGTGCTTTCAGGCACGACAGCAGGCCCGGGCGATCATCCTTCCGGCCGGATGCGAGGTCGGAGTACAGCTGAGCATCCTCGACGCCGGCCGCGAGCAGCGCGTCGCGCTGCGGATCGGTGGTCTGCGTCCCGTCGGTCTTCGAGACGCGCATGTACCCGACGAGCACCGCTGGCTCCTGTCACTTATACGGCCGAATACGTGACAAGCCAGCGTCAACGCGGTGTGGAGTTGATCGCTTTGTGGCGGCAGTCTTTGATCGCTCCTTGACGTCGCGCTACGCGTGCGTCGGATCACCGAGGATTTCAGCGAGTCAGGAATTTCGCGAGAAACGTGCGGTAAATCACTGTGAGCTGGTGCAGATCGCTTACCACGACGTGTTCGTCGATCTGATGGATTGTGCTGCTGATGAGGCCGAATTCGGCGACCTCGCCATAGTGGGCGATGAATCGCGCATCGGAAGTTCCTCCGCCGGTATCCAACGAGGGAGTTCGCCCGGTCACGGATGTTACCGCCTCGGATAACAGCGCGACGTGGCTCGATCCAGCAGTGATGAAGGGGTCGCCACTTACCTCGACTAAGAGGGTGAAGTCGGTTGCGAACTCTTCTGCCGCCCGGCGGATCAAGCCCTCGAGGCTCTCGGCTGAATGAAGGTCGTTAAAGCGAATGTTCAGATGCGCGGTTGCTTCGGCGGGCACCATGTTGTTCGCCGCATTGCCGACGTCGATCGTGGTGATCTGGAGACTCGACGGCTCGAAGCACTCGGACCCCTCGTCGAGTGGTGTTGTGGCGAGTCGGTTGAGAACGCGGATGAGGCGGTGCACCGGGTTGTCGACGAGGTGGGGGTAGGCAACGTGCCCCTGGAACCCGCGCACCGTCAGGTTGGCGTTAAGGCTTCCGCGCCGTCCGATCTTGATCACGTCGCCGATACGCTCCGGGTTCGTCGCTTCGCCGACAAGGGTGAAGTCCGGCATGTCGCCGCGATCGGCGAGCCACTCGAGCACACGCACGGTGCCACCCGTGGCCGGCCCCTCTTCGTCTCCGGTGATCAGGAGGCTGACCGACCCAAGGTCGAGCACTTCGGGCTGCGTCTGCGAGACCGCTGCGAGGAAAGCGGCGATGGCGCCCTTCATATCGCTGGCACCTCGACCGATGATCGTCCCGTCGCGGAGTGTCGCATCGAAGGGGTCGGAGCTCCACTCGTTAGAGCCTGGGGGAACGACATCGGTGTGACCGGCGAAGCACAGGTGCGGTCCGTCGATTCCTCGGCGGGCGTAGAGATTCGGGGTGCCATCGAAGTCCAGCCGATGAACGATGAAGCCAAGGCTCTCAAGTACGCCTGCCACGACATCGAGGGCTCCGTCGTCGCTCGGGGTGACCGAAGCACATCGGATCAAAGACTGCGTGAGCGCGACGGGGTCCACGGGAGCGAAACTATTCGGCACGGAGACACCGTACCTGCAACATCAACTGCATCTCGGAAAACAACAGCTTTCTGAGACGCCCGGTCGGCATCGCTGTCGCGGTGTCGGGTCCGCGCGATTCCGAGGTCGCAGATGTCTCGAAAATGCGTCTCAACAGAAACCGTCTCAGGGTCATGACTGCGAGGGGTTTTTGAGTCACACTGGTCGAGTGAGACTTCTTGGATACACCCGCGTGAGCACATCGAGTCAGGATGCGCAGTTGCAGCTCGACGCGCTGGTGGCTGTCGGCGTTCAAAAGCGCGACGTGTTCGCTGATGTCACCTCCGGGAGCAAGACCGCGATCGAGCGCCGAGGGATGAAGAAGCTCCTCGAGCATGCAGAGTCCGGTGACACCGTGGTCGTGTGGCGAGTTGATCGGCTTGGCCGCTCCTTGATGGACGTCCTGAACACGGTGAACCTGCTGCGTGACCGCGGCATCCACGTCCGGTCTATCTCTGATGGCATCGATCCGGCGACGTCGACGGGCCGGCTGATGCTCAACATGCTGGCCACCCTCGCCGAGTACGAGCGCGAACTGATCGTCGAGCGGGTGAATGCGGGGATCGCAGCGGCGCGGCAGAACGGCACACGCTTCGGCCGCCCACTGTCCGATCCTGCAGTAATCGCCGACAAGCTCGCCATCGCCTCCGATGCTCGAGCGAAGGGCCGCACCGCCGAAGACGCAGCACGACTCGTTGGCTGGAGTCGCGCCACCCTCTACCGTCACCAGCAAGCCCTCGCCGGCCGCGAGAGCACCGCCATGTAGCAAATGCCATGGACGGTGACGAGCGGTGGCGAATTCTCCGACTTCACGTCGAAGATCAGATACCCCTCGCCGCCCTCGCACGAGACATCGGCATCGGCCTCCGCACACTACAGCGCTGGCATCAGCTCTACCGAGAAAGCGGCGTCACTGCTCTCGATCCGCACCAGCGATCGGACGCTGGTGTACGTCGAACGCCGCCTGAGCTCTTGGCGTTCATCGAACGACTGGCTTTGAGCAGGCCGCGACCAGCGCTGACCACGCTGCACCGCCTAGCAAGCGCTGAAGCAGATCATCATGGCCTGTCGGCGCCGAGCTACGCCACCGTCAGGGAAATCGTGCAAGCTCTAGACCCGGCGCTCGTAACACTCGCGTTGGAAGGACCGGCCGCCTATCGAGACAAGCACGAGCTGGTGTTTCGCCGACGCGCCGAACGTCCCAACCACATGTGGCAGGCGGATCACACCGAACTCGACATCCTCATCATGGGCACCGGGGGCGCGCCCGATCGGCCGTGGCTGACGATCGTGATGGACGACTATTCGCGCGCGATCTGCGGCTACATCGTCTTCGCCGGGGCACCGTCCGCGATGAACACAGCACTTGCTCTCCGTCAGGCGATCTGGAGAAAGCCCGACCCGACGTGGGCTATGTGCGGGATACCTGACGTTCTCCACGTCGACCACGGCTCCGACTTCACCAGCCACCACCTCGAGCGCACCGCCATCGAGCTGCGCATCCGCATCATCCATTCCATCGTCGGCAGACCCCAGGGCTGCGGCAAGATCGAACGCTTCTTCCGCACCATCAACACCGAACTCCTCGCTACCCTCCCGGGGCACCTCGGGCCCGGCAGCAGAAGCCCCCACCCAGTACTTGATCTGGCGGCCCTCGACCAGGCGATCGGCGCCTTCGTCAGGACCTACAACGAGCGCCCGCATCGCGAGCTCGAAGCCTCTCCGCGAGACGCATGGGTTGCTGACGGCTGGCTCCCGCGTATGCCTGACGGCCTCGAACAGCTCGATGGGCTTCTTCTCACTGTTCCGAAGAATCGCGTCGTGCAGCGCGATGGCGTTCACTTCCAGGGCCAGCGCTACCTCGCCCCGACGCTCGCACCCTTCGTCGGGCACACCGTCACGATTCGATATGACCCACGTGACGTCTCAGAGATCCGGGTCTACGACCGCGACACCTTCGTCTGTGTTGCCGTCGACGAAGCTCACCCCAACCTCCGACTCAGCCTCCGCGACATCGAAGCCGCCCGCCGCGCCCGCCGACGACGACTCCGGCACGTCATCAACGACCGCATTCCCACCGCCACCGTCCGGGAGGAGCCGCACAGCGTCGCGCCCGTTCCCCATCGGCGCCGGCTACGCACCTATGAAGAGGACGAGTGATGAACCAGGCCTTCATCGTGACCAAAGAGCACCGACGCTTCACCGAGTTCGCCAACGCCGTCCGCGAGGAACGAACCATCGGCATCTGTCACGGTGATGCTGGTGTCGGCAAGACCAACTCCGCCCGCCGCTATGCGAACTGGGACGCTCTCGAGCCCTACATCAACGAATGGGGCCCGCGAGGAGATCACGACGCCAAGCACTACGCCCTCGCCAACCGATCCCGCACCGTGTTCTACACACCCGAAGTACTCTGCCGACCCAAAGACCTCATGCACGACATCGACCATTGGCAAATCAAAGTCGGCCTCTGCGCCGACGAACATCTGCGCTCCCTCGAACCTGACCCGCCTTTCAAAGCACGACCAGTGGCTCACCTCGTCGAGCTACTCATCATCGACGAAGCCGAACGACTCACACCCACCGCACTCGAGCTGCTCCGCGACCGACACGACCGCGAACACCTCTCCATAATTCTGATCGGCATGCCCGGCATCGACCAACGCTTCCGCCACTACCCGCAGCTCTACAGCCGCCTCGGCTTCTCCCACCATTACCGCGCCCTCGGTCGCGACGAACTCCTCTTCGTCCTCGACCGCCACTGGAAGCGCCTCGGCCGCACCCTCGACCCCGACGACTTCACCGACGCCCAAGCCATCGCCTCCATCGAACGCATCACCCGCGGCAACTTCCGCCTACTCGAACGACTCTTTCCGCAGATAGCCCGCGTGCTCAAGATCAACGACCTCGAAACCATCACCGACGACGTCATCGAAGCCGCTGCCAGCATCCTCGTCATCGGCAACTAGCGCCACGCAACGATCAAGAGACGCCGCCACTTAGCGATCAACTCCACAAACGCGGCGCGCCGAGCAGTGTTGTCCTATAACTTGTCACTCATTCTACGACTCGTGAAAGGGTCGGGTTCGGGGTTCTGTGACGACCGATGCTAGGCGAGGGACGATGATCTCCGTGACTTCGCTGGTGCCATTACCGGGTTTTGATTCCCAGGCCCACGTCTCCTTCATTCGAAGCAGCCCGGTTGGGTCGAGAACAATCTTGGAGACGCAGGATCCCGTCGAGGTCTCGCCGTCCTCGTTGAGCTGGCAGTAGCGGAACGCCACCGTGTCACCGGTTCGAGTGCCGACAAGGAATCCCCGCCGGACTGCGCCGCCGGCGTAGGTGGCCCACACCTCGCCGTCCGCTTCGTGGTAGTCGAAGACAGTCTCAGGTCCTACTTCGCCGCCGACTGTGTCGCGGACAGCCGCGAAGCGGTAACCGTCAAGAGAGGGCAATGAGCTCGATGCGTTCATAGGAAAAGACTAGGGACGAAGTGACGGCAACTCCGGGGCAGGGGATCTACCGCGTCCAGTGCAACATCTCCGGCGAGGAAGATCATGCGCGAGCCGGCGGGAACTGTCGCGGCGTACGCATACTGCGCTGCGCCGGAGAGGCTGTTGGAGCGGATGAGGCTCACTACTGAAGTCACTGGCGTCACGCTCCGCTGTCGTCGGCCCAACGAGTCTTCCACGGCCGGGCACCAGATCGGCCCGGTGAACCATCCCGATACGGGACGGTGCCGGCCCCGCCTGCCGGTTGCAAGTAGACAAAGGCGCGGTCTTGAGTACGGTGGCGCCGTGAAACGAACAGGCGAGGGAATGGCGGGACGGCATTGCGCCGCTACGGCGCTCATTGCTGCTGGCGCACTGATGCTCGCCGCGTGCTCAGGTTCACCAGCTCCGGAGGGTGATCCGATCCGGGCAGCTCGCGCGTTGCGCGACGCGCCGCTGATCGTGCAGGAAGGCAACGCTGCCGACACCTGCGGAGAGTTCGTGCTTGATCACACCGAGCTCGTGCCCATCAACGCGGTCGCATGCCTCGACACGGCAGCAGCAGCGGGCGAGGAGGCGGAGCTCGCCTGGAGTTCTCTCACGGATGAAGGGGATCCCGTCGTCTCTTTCGCCTACACGGCACCCTGGAACGCAGGGATCGTCTTCTCTCTGACAAACGAATACAACTCCTACGCGGATGATCACGGTTGGACCACCGGCCTCTGCCCGGACGCAACCACCGCAACCTCCGATTTCAGCCCCGAGACGTGCCCCGGTCCTGTGGAGGGATGAGTCCACGCGGACGACGAAGATGGCCCGCTCAACCATCCCCTCACGGAACACATGATCGTGGAGTGCTGAACGTTCTGATTCATGGCGTGTTCACCGACGTGCCGGACCATGATGCTCATGGAAACACGAGAACTGGCATGGGGCATTCTGGCGTGGCCTGCCGTTGCGGTCCTCGCGCTGGTGCGAACCGCGGGCAGCTGGGATGTATCGGGCGGGTCCGCAGCAGGGCTCATCGCGGGCACGGCAGCTGCGTTCACTGTCGCGGGCGCACTCCTGTGGCTTCCCTCGAGTCTCTGGCTCGACCGGCGGACACTCCGCTTCCCGCGCATCGGGCAGGCGGCCGCGTTCCTGGGCCTGGGACTCGCGATCGGCGCCGCCGCCTCCACCGCACTGGTACTCGCGTCGGGAAACGCGACCTGGCCCTCCTCCGCGGGCCTCATCACGGAATACGCAGTCACGGCAGGAATCGCTTCCCTCCTCGGCTGGCTCCTCGCCGCCACCCTTCGTGCGAAGAAGCTGCCGATCGTTCAGACGGCGGCGAATCGCGTGAACCGCTGAATGATCCGGGTCGTCGATCGATCAGCGTGCCAGCAGCAGTCCGGCCAAGCCGATGACGACCGGCACCACGGCAAATGCCAGGAAGAGGTAGGAGAGCACGAGTCCCACCGTCGACTCCCAGCGAGGACCGACGTGTCGTCGCGCCTGATGACCGACGAGGACGCCGGCCAGCGGGAGAAGGTACTGCAGCGTGGTCGCGACTCCGATGACCAGGGGATCGCCCACCCACAGGTGGGCCACCGCCAGGTATCCGACGGCGTAGGACACGACGGCGAGAACGCCCAGCACGAACGCAGCCCGCGTCCACCCTCGTCCGCTCCGCCGCGCGGTACCCGTCTCCTTCATCACACTCATACCTCCACTGTACGAATCGCTCCTCGCGCACGCCCGCCCCTCGGAGCATGTGCCGGTCCTTCGCCCGACGTCTCGTTCGGTGACACGACCACGCCTCGGCGAGCTGCTGTCCAGCGTCAGCCGGCGAGCCGGCGTCCACAACGAGGACGCGACTCGGATTCGGAACATGTCCGATGGCTGCCTCGATAGCCTCAGCGCATGAAGATCCGAGCCGGTTCGCCTGACGATCGCGGGCCCTGCATCGACCTCTGGCTGGAGGCACTCAGAGCACGAGACGGATGCAGTCAGGACGACGCGGTCGCCGAGAGGGCTCGAGCGAAGTTCCACCGGCCTCTCGTTCGGTTCGCCGTCATCGGCTCGGATCCCCTCGGGTTCGCTCTCACCGTCGACACGGGCGATGGTCCGGGCCGACACAGTGCGCTGCTCGAACTGCTCGCCGTCGCACCGAGCGAGACAGGGCGCCGGCTCGGCCGGACACTGCTCGACGACGCGGTCCAGTCCGCCTCTCAGCTCGGCTACCTCGTCCTGAAGCTGCACGTCCGCGCCGGAAACGATCGGGCGGAAGGGCTTTACAAGGCGTCCGGCTTCGAGCCTCACGGGGATCCCGCGCCGCATCCGCTCGGTGGTCATCCGATGATCGAGTACGCGCGGACTCTGACTCACGTCAGCAACTGAGGACCTCCGGCCACCGATCCGCGTACGGGCCACTCCGCGCGACCGGATCACATGCGCACTCAACGCTGGTCGAGCGGTCGGGTCATGGCAACCTCATCCCATGAGCGTGAGCGACGGACAGGCCTGTGCCCCACGGGACCTCGACGTGCTCACCGACCGGCTCCGACTGTGCCGGCCCGCCGAGACCGACCTGGACGAGCTGTTCCGCCTCTACACCGATCCGCGGATCGCGGAAGAGGATCCGCTCCTCCTCCATCTCTCCGCCGATCAGACCCGGGCCGTGATCGCGTATCGAAGGACCCAGTGGACACGGGACGGACTCAGCAGCTGGGTGATCCGCCGGCGCGACTCCCCCATCGACAGCCGTGATCTGATCGGAATGGGTGGATGCACTCTGCTCTCCGATGCAGCCTGGAATGTGGCGTTCACCCTCCACCCCTACCACTGGAGCAAGGGCTACGCGCAGGAGGTCGCCCTCGCCGGCATCGAACTCGCCCACCGCCTCCGACCGGAGCTGCCCGTCACCGCGGTCGTCGCAGAACGCAACGCACGCTCCCGCCGCACCATCGAGCGACTCGGCCTCGCGCTCAGATGGGAGGGTCCGGACGCGCACAGCCCAGACCCGACCGCACGAGTCGTGCTCTTCGCCGACCGCCAGCTCTCCGCTGAACAGGTCCGCCGGCTCACCGGCTGAACCCGATCGCCGATCGGCTCATCCGCCAGCTCAGCGAGAGCTCCCCTCACGGGCAGCGAGTCGGCACCGCCGGTGAGCATGGCGATCCTCCGCTGCGGGAACTGCAAGCGAAGCCGACCTGTCGGTCCACCAGCCGGCGCCTCCCCCTCCCCGCTCCTCGATCCCCGACCGCAGGGCAACGAGACACGACGACGCTGCGCTCGGGAGTCCACCGGCAACTCCTTGAAGGGGCACGGCCGTCCGTCGCCGGACGGATTCACGTCCACCTCTTGTTCATTCCGGCTTCGTTGTCCAGCGCCGTCGGCTGCCCTAGCGTTCGGCAGGTGGACACCAGGAGATCGACCTCGACCGGCTCTAGCTCCGTTGTGTCCTGGGTCGCTCTCGCGTCAACCGGCGTCGCCGCCGCGACACTCTGGATCGCGGACGCCGTCTGGTACGGGATCCCCGAGTCGGGTGGCCCGGGAGTCAGTCTGCTCTTCATCGGCGGATGGGGTCTTCTCACGTGCGCCGCCCTGCTCACGGTCGGCGTGCTCATCCATCTGGCGCCCTCCGCGCTGAGCCGCCACGGAAAACGCCCCGTCGAGTTCGTGCTGCCGAGCGCCGCACTCGTCCTCATCGCGGGGATCCTGCTCGCGCATCCGCTGGCGGGCAGCGCTTTCGCCTGACCCTCACCGGCATCGACCCTCGAAAATGTCGCGGCGCCTGCGGGCCCTCTCGTCAACGGGCTCTGGTGGCTTCACAATTACAGCGAGGGGTGCAACCGTTCGGGTCGGTGCACCCCTCGCTGCCGGTTGGCCGAACGCGCGCCAACCTCGAACGACCAGCAGCCAGGGATCGCCGATCGAGCGGTCACAGCCTAGATTTTCTAGACGGTCTAACTAAGTCCCCTTTCCGGGTGAGGTGGATCGTGCAGGCGATGCTGGTGCTTCGGCTGACCGCGGGCGCCGAGTTGGGAGCGGCCGGCGTGTTCGAAGTCCTCGCCGGCGACCGCTACACCGCCACCACCGCCGGGCTGTCCCCCGCAGACACAGTGAACCCCGCGATTGCCGCGACCGTCGCGGAGCTCGGTCTCGACATCAGCGACCGCACCCCCCGCGCCGTCACAGTGGAGGACCTCGAGAACGCGGACATCGTCGTCGCCATGAAGCCCGGCCTCGCGATCCCCGCGACGACCCGACCGACTGGAGCGCCGAGAACGTCCGCCCCGCCGCGAGGCCGTCGCCGCCCGGAGGCAGGTCGCTTCGGCCGGTACGGTGACCGCATGGACGACGACAGCGAACGTCAGAATCTGGTGATGAGTACCGAGATCATCAACGCCTGCATCAGAGCCATCGAGAACCCCGAGAAGCTGTTCCGGGTGTGCGCGAGCGTCTCGGGAGGTCGCGACGACGAGAGGGCGGCCGTTGCCGCAGCATTCGGGACCAGCGACGTCGTGGCCGATGCGATCCTCGACATGCAGGTGAGGCGTTTCACGCCGAGGTCGATCGAGCAGATGCGTGCCGAACTGGCCCGCTATGACCGTCGACTAGCTGAACTCGGCCGGCCGTAGGACGATTTCCGTACTGGACAGCAGAGCCGAGACGCGCTTGAGGACGACACCGGCCGAGCGCGTCGAGAAGTCCCGCCGATGTCAGGAGGGATCCCGGTCTCCGCGCACTGTGAGGACCCGGACGGTGTCGTTGTCCGCGTCCGATGGGGTGGCGTCGACACTCGATATCGGCTTCTCACCGAGCGACGCGGGATCGATCTCGTGTGGGCCGTCGGCGCAGTCGATAGCGTCGAGGGTGGTCGTCGTTCTCGTCGTCGGTCCCCCAGCCGTGGAAAGCGACCCGATTTCGAGGTCGATCACTCCTGGTACGGGTCGAAGCGGTGGGCGGGGCGGGGTGCGGTGGTCGTGGTGGTCATGGTGGGGCCTTCCTGTGCAGCAGTGGGAGAAGAGGAGGGGCGGGGACCGGTGCGAGCCGGTCCCCGCCCCCGGGTGGGCTAGCTGAGCCCTGCGGCGTCGGCGGGGGTGCTGTCGCCGGTGACGACCTGCTCGACCGGGGAGAGCGCGTAACCCCAGGCGGCGAGCTGGCGGAAGTGCTCGGCCGTGCGCTCGTCGCCGCGGCGCCAGGACTCCTTGCTCGAGTGCGCCTCCTGGCCTCCGAGCACGACGGCCAGCGCGACCAGGCGGGCCTTCGCGGGGTTCGCCTCGACCAGCGCCGCGAGGGCGTCGGCGCGGTAGCCGGAGGGGCGCTCGATGCGCAGCAGCGCGTGCGCGAGGTCGCTGCCGCCCGTCATCCCGGAGGACACCGCGAACCGGTGAGCGGTGAGACCGAGGGCGATGATGCGATCCGCGTCCTTGGGGAGGGTCTTGCGGGCGAGGAACGTCGCGATCCACTCGCGGCGCACCTTCTCGGCCGCGTTCCACGCCTTGTTGTTGGCGATGAGCACCTTCCGCTCCGCGGACTTCTCAGCCCGCTCCTCCTCGGCCTCCTCCTCGGTCTGCGGCTGCTCGGGGGCTCCGTAGGCGTAGGTGAATCCGGCGGCGGTGGGGTCCTGAACCAGGAGGGTGACCTCGACCTCGCCGCGCCAGCTGGTGTCGATGAGCACTCCGCGGCCGGGAGCGGCGGCGACCTGCTCGGGAGTGACGCTCTTCCCGTCCTCGCCGCGCAGCTGCCGCACCGGCGTCCACGTCGCCTGGTCGCCGGAGGCGTCGGAGCGGGTGAGGATCTGGAAGCCGTTGCCGGTGTACTCGGCGGCGGTCGCTGCGAGGAGCGCCTGGTGCGCGGCCTCGTCGCGGAGGGTCTGCGCGGTGTGCTCGAACTGGGCCGGGTCGTGGGTGGCGACCTCGATCAGGTTCGCGCGGGCGTCGGCGTCGTCCTTGAACTCCAACAGCACCGCCGCCTGGTCCAGGGTCAGCTCGTGCTCGTGCAGAACGGACGTGACGGTCGCGGACTCCGCGACCGCGAGGCCCTTCTTCACCGCGTCTGTCTTGGTGCCGGTGCGCTTGGCGATCGCTGCGGCGGTGACGCCCTCGAACGCGAGCTGCGCCCACGCGGCGGTGCGGTCCGCGACGCTCAACTCGGCGCGCTGGTCGTTCTCGATGATCTGCTGAACGATCCGGTACTTCCGAGCCGCCAGCAATCAGTCAGGTGGACGAGCCGGTCGTCAGGTCGGCCCCTACGCGCACCAGTCGCGCGAGCGTCCGTTGACGCTGCGCGCGGTGTCGCCGGTGCCGAGGTCGACGAGCACGGTCGAGGTCGCGCTGAAGCCCGGCTCGCCCGGGTAGTCGTCCGGCCGACCCTCGACCGAGACGGTCTCGACGGCGAGGTACTGCCCGTTCGACGAGAGGCAGACGCCGCGGATGCGCCCCGTCGGCGAGGTGCGGAACACCTCCGAGGTGCCGGACGCGTCGACGCGGACGACGGAGTACTGGGTCGCCCCCGTCTCCGGCGCGTACTCGGCCTCGAGCTCGACGTAGCTCCCGGAGTCGAGGAGCAGGATCTGCACGGGCGTCGCGGTCGCGCTCACGTCGGCCGGCGGGAGGGCGAGCGTTTCGACCGAGCCGTCGGCCAGGTCGATCAGCGAGCCCGACTCCGGATCGGCGACCACGAGCCGGTTCGCGCCGGGCACGAATCCGCGCAGCTCCGCGTGCTGCCCGAGCGGGCTGATCGAGCCGGGCGTCAGCAGGTCGAGCAGGAGCACCGTGTCGTCGAGCGAGTGGGTGACGACGGAGGTGGTGCCGGGCACGAACATCCAGTCGCGCGCCCGCAGCGGCCCGCCGTCGATCCCGACCACGGGGACCGCCTCGGCCTTCTGGTCGGTGAGGTCGTAGGAGTAGAGGGCGCGGTCGAGCGGGCCCGACGGCGCCTGCCCGGTGAAGGTCCAGCCGAGCACGCCCTTCTCGGGCGAGGAGTGCAGCTCGCGCACGATCCCGGGGCCGGGCAGCGGAATGACGCCCTCGGAGCCGGTGTCGAGCGTGACCGTGCGGAGGAGGTTCGTGTCGTCCGGCTCGATGGTCACGACGACCAGCACCGGGCCGACGACGGCGTAGTCCTGGATCCGGTCGGCCGTGACGAGGACCCGGGCGTCGCCTCCGGAGAGCGGACGGACGCGGACGGCGTCGGGCTGCGAGGGGTCGTCGGCGGTGCGATCGAGGGTGAAGAGGTCGGGGTCCTTCGTGGTGAACGAGGCGGAGACGTCGGCGACCGAGCCTGTCGCGGCGCTGCGGGCGTCGTCGATCCCGATCTCGTAGCGGGTGGCGTAGCGGAGGGTGTCGGTGAACGTGACGGTGAGCACGCCGCCGTCGAGCTCGGCGGTGTGCGGGGCGTCCGGAGCGACGCGGACACGGTCGAGCGCGTCGGGCTCGAGCGCCTGGTCGAGGTGCAGGCGGGCTCGGGAGCCGTCGCGCTCGACCACGCCGTCGGTGCTGACCTCGAGGGAGGCGACCCGGGGCCCCTTCGCGACGGTGGCGGCGGTCAGGCCTCCGACCGCGAGGACGAGCACCGCGACGACCGCCCAGAAGAGCCGTGGGAAGCGGGAGGCGCCTGCGGAGTCGAGGCCGGGAGCGCCGCCATCGTCCCGTCGCCCGCTCTGCGCCGACGTGCCGCGCTCGGGAGTCGCGCCGGGCTCAGGATTCGCGCCGCGCTCAGTAGACATACGGCATCGCCGGCTCGTCGATCGGAGTGACCGCCTCCGGCTCCAGCACGACCGCCTCGGCGCTGGTGACGCTCGGGTTCGCGCCGAAGCCGCCGCTCGCCTCCAGCCACTGCCCCTCCGACCAGGTGTCGGCCCAGCCGGCCTGGTAGACCGGCACGCCCACCGGCTGCGCGTCCACCGCGCAGCAGGTGACGACGAAGCGGGCGATGTAGAAGACGTTCTCTGGGTCGGAGGCGTCGGGGGTCACGAATCCGCTCACCGTCGCCGTGCGGCCGGCGAGGAACTGCTCGCTCGCGCCCTGACGCAGCAGGGTCGCCCAGTCGCGCACGCTGAAGGAGGCCGTGTCGCCGGTGGGCGCCGCGGCGGTCACGGAGGCGTCGACGGCGCTGGTGTTGACCTCGCGCTGCGTCGCGGTCGAGGCGGTGAGGGCGGCCGGCGGGAGCACGAGCAGGGCGACGGCGGCGGAGGCGATCACCGCGAATCCGGCCGCGACCGCGACCACCCGGCGCCAGGGGCGGGCGGGTGCGGGGGCGTGGAGGTGCTCGACGTCGTCCTCGTGCTCGTGCTCGTGGGCGTCCTCCTCGGCGCCCGGCACGACCGCGAACGCCGCGATCAGCAGCACTCCGGCGATCACCGCGAGCACCACCGAGAACTCGAAGTAGCGGGGGTGGATGTAGAGGCCGAGCCGACCGGTCGCCGCGAGCCACAGGGTCGAGACGACGCCGATCAGGCTGAGGACGACGCCCTTCCAGCGGGCGAGGAGGCGCTCAGAGCGCATAGTTCACCGCCAGTCCCAGCACGGCCGCGGCGAGGGCGACCAGCACGGTGACGCGCACCAGCGTCGCGGCCGAGAACGTGGTGCGCAGCAGCGCGAGCATCTTGACGTCGATCATCGGACCGAAGACGAGGAACGCGATGATGCCTCCCGGCAGGAACGTGGAGCCGAACGAGAGCACGAAGAACGCGTCGACGTTCGAGCAGATCGAGATGACGAAGGCGAGCACCATCAGCGCCAGCACCGACCAGAGCGGGTCGCCGCCGAGCGTGGTCAGCACGTCGCGCGAGACGCCGACCTGGATCAGCCCCGCGATGGCGGCGCCGACGAACAGCGCCGGCATCATCGCCCCGGTCTCCTCGGCGAACAGCAGCACGCTGCGCCGGGAGCGGTCGCGGAGGGAGCGGGACGGCCGCTCGCCCGCCTCGCACGCCGCGCGGAAGCGGTCGGTGAGCAGGCTCATCGGCTCGGAGTGGCGGCTGAAGATCCAGCCGACGAGGTTCGCGATCGCGAAGCCGCCGACGATGCGCCAGACGAGGATCCCGTCGGCCCAGCCGAAGGCCTGGTAGGTCGTGACGATGGTGATCGGATTCACGATCGGCGCGGCGAGGAGGAACGTCATCGACTCCGATACCGAGAGGCCCTTGACGATCAGCCCGCGCGCGAGCGGCACGTTGCCGCACTCGCAGACCGGGAGGAGCACGCCGAGCAGCGAGATCACGAGGCGCCGCGGGAGCGCCCGCTTCGGCAGGATCCTCAGCAGCACGGCCTCGGGCACCCACAGCTGCACCGCGATCGAGAGGACGATGCCGAGGAACACGAACGGCAGCGACTCGATGACGACGCTGATCGAGAGGGTGAGGAAGTCGCGCACCGCGTCCGAGAGGGCGTCGCCCGCCGCGTCCGGGGCGAGCAGGCGCGTCGCCACGAGGACAGCGACCAGGGCGAGCCCGAGGAGCGGCCCGCGCCGCGACCGCCGGGCGCCCGGGGACGCGCGGGTCGGGGCGGCGAGCGCGGATTCGGGGGACATCCCGACCCATCGTAGGCGGGGGTCCTGCGCGGGCCGGCGCGGGGCGCGGGCGGGGGGCCGCCGGGTGTCGCCCGGGGCGCACGAGAACCCAGAAGTGGCCGTACGGGAGCGCGAGTACCGCGACTCCTGCCTGCTCGCGGTGTCGACTGCGCCCGACCTGGCGAGGTCCGGCCGTCCGCGAGTGTCCGATCGTCGTCGCACTCGCGCTCGAGTGCGACGACTTCTGGACGCTCGATGCGAGGGCGCGCGCCGAGGGTCGCGGGAGGCGGGCGCGGCACTCGCGCAGAAGCCCTCCGGGTGCAGGATGAGCGCATGCCCGCCTCCCCCGCGCACCCCCTCCGCGTGCGGATGCAGCCGCGCGCGATCGACGAGGCGCACCGCGTCTCGAGTCCGCTCGAGCTGCTCGTCGACCTGACCTTCGTCGTCGCGATCGCGCAGATCGCCCAGCAGCTCGCCCACGCCACCGAGGAGGGGCACCTCGCCGAGGGGCTCCTCCCCTTCGGCATGGTGTTCTTCGCGATCTGGTGGGCGTGGATGAACTTCACCTGGTTCGCCTCCGGGTACGACACCGACGACGTGCCCTACCGGCTGCTGACCCTCGCCCAGATGGGCGGCGTCCTGGTGCTCGCGGCGGGAGTGCCGGCCGGCTTCGAGGACGGCGACTACCGGGCGATCACCATCGGCTACGCGATCATGCGGTTCGCGCTGGTGAGCCAGTGGATCCGCGTCGCCGTGTCCACTCCGGAGCACCGCACCGCCGCCGTGCGCAACGCCGTCGGCTTCTCGATCGTGCAGGTCGGCTGGCTGCTGCGGCTGCTCCTGCCCGAGGAGGTCGGGGTGGTGAGCTTCCTGCTCCTGGTCGCCTGCGAGCTGGCGGTGCCCCTCTGGGCGCAGCGGGCGGGAGACGCGAACTGGCATCCGCACCACGTCGCCGAGCGGTACGGGCTGTTCACGATCATCCTGCTCGGCGAGGGCGTCCTCGCGGCGGTGATGGGCGTGCAGCGGGCGGTGACGGAGGCGGGCGTCAGCGCCTCGCTCGTGCTGGTCGCGGCCTGCGGGCTGGTGATCGTGTTCGCGCTGTGGTGGCTGTCGTTCTCGCATCCCTCCGGCGAGCTGCTGGAGCGGCGGCGCGGCCTCTCCTACCGCTGGGGCTACGCGCACTTCGCGGCGTTCGCGGCCCTCGCGGCGCTGGGATCCGGGCTGGAGGCGGCCGTCGCCGCGACCGCGGGCCACCTCGAAGCGTCCGACACGGTGATCGGCGCGGCCGTCGCGGTGCCGGTCGCTGTCTTCATCCTGACCCTGTGGGCGGTGCACGCGCCGCTCGGCGAGCACCAGCCGATGCCCGCGCGGCTGGCGCTCCCCGGTGTCGCGCTGGCGCTCGCGACTCCGCTCGTGGCGGGGGCGCTCGGCGTGGGCGGTGTGCTGGTCGCGCTGGCCGCGGTGTCGGCGGGGCTGGTCGCCGCGGTGGTCGGGCGCGGGCGCACCGCGGAGTGACGAGGTCGGCGGGCGAGGCGCGTCGCCGTCGCGAGAGGCGCGTCCGGCACCTCGAGACACCGCCCTCGTCGGCGAGACGCCGGCCTGGCGGCGGTGTCCCGGCGTGAGCGGAACGCCTCGACGACCGCACTGCGGCAGCGGCTACCCCCGGCGCGGCAGCGGCTCCGGGCCGAGACGCCGGCCGGGCGGCGGTGTCCCGGCGGGAGCGGAACGCCTCGACGAGCGCACCGCGGCAGCGGCTACCCCCGGCGCAGCAGCGGCTCCGGGCGGCGGGGCACCCAGCAGCGGACGCGCGAGCGGTAGCGCTCGAAGTCGGCTCCGAAGCGGGCGGCGAGGTCCGCCTCCTCCAGCGGGCGCACGGCCTGGTTCCAGACGACGGCGCCGAGGAGTGCGTACAGCACGACCAGCCACGACGAGAGCAGCAGCCCGACCGCCGCTCCCTGCACGATGCCGGCGACCGCCATCGGGTTGCGGACCCAGCGGTAGGGGCCGGCGATCACCAGCCGGTTGGTCATTGCGATCGGCAGCGGCGTGCCGTCGCCGAGGAGCGACATCGTGAGCCCCGACCAGATCCCGAGAGCGCTCGCCGCGACCAGCAGCAGGACGCCGAGGCAGACGACCGCGGGCGGCGCCGCTCCGATGCTCACGCCCCAGCGCTCCTCCAGCGCAGCGATCACCAGCGGGATGACGACCAGCGCGCCTCCCCAGAACACCACGATCTGCCCGAGGGTCGCGGCGAGGTGCGATCCGGGTCGGCGGCCCGCGGTCGCGACCCGGAAGGAGAAGGGACCGGAGGCGATCCAGCGCGTGGGCACCCGGCCGAGCAGGAGCAGGCACGCCGCGACGACGGAGCCGCCCGCCGCGGCGAGCATCGCGACGACGCCCCAGCCCGCCTCCCCCGTCAGGGTGGCCCAGACGGTCAGCGCGACCGCGACGAGGAGCGTCCAGGCCGTCGCGGTGACGGCCGCCCAGCGGATGCCCGTGGCGGCCAGAGCGGAGGCGCCGACGAACAGCGGGAGGTCGAGTGCCGCGACAGGGACGGGATCGAGGCTGCCGAGCGTCGCGATCCGCACCGCGGGGACGAGCGCCACGGCGACCCACCAGGCCGCTCCGCCGAGCGCCTGCACGGCGAAGTAGAGGCGTCCCCAGGGCATGGCTGCACGGTACTTCATAGCTGAACCCAAGGAACGACCCAGGGCGTTGACGGGCTCGGCGCCCTAGGCTCGAATCAGTTCCCGCCGCCTCCACGAGAAGCGGCCCACCACGACGCCAAGGACGACGCCGATGAACCGCACGACCGTGATCACCGCACTCGCCTGCGGGCTCCTCCTCACCGCCGCCGCAGCCACTCCCGCTGTCGCCGCGACCTCGGACACCGCCGAGGACTCCACCCGCTCCGTCGACGAATTCGGCGTTCTCGCCGCGACCGACGGCGACACGCTGCTGATCAACGGGCGCGCCTTCCTCCTCGAGTAGGCCCTCCCCGCCGGGCACGGCCGCGAGGACGCCACTCGCGACGCCTGCCTCCTGATCCGCCACTGCGTCGACGTCGACGCCACCGCGGCCGTGTTCCTGGTGACGACGGTGCACGGCTTCTCGGGGCCCGAGATCCTGCCCGCCTACCGCGAGGCGCTGCGGCATCCGCGCACCGCGCACCTGGTGTCGATCTCGGACAGCGACCGCTCCCCCGAGCTCGACTACGCGGCGACGGTGCACCACGGGATCGACGTAAACGGCTTCCCCGCCGGATCCGGAGGCGAGGACCTCGTGATCCTCGGCCGGATCCACCCCGACAAGGGCACGGCGGAGGCGGTCCGGATCGCCGCCGCGGCCGGGCGCCGACTCCTCCTCTGCGGCATCGTGCAGGACGAGCGCTACTGGCGCGAGGAGGTCGAGCCGCTCGTCGACGGGACGCGCGTCGTCTACCGCGGCTCGGTCGGGCCGGAGGAGCGCGCCCTCGTGCTCGGCGGAGCGCTCGCGCTTCTGCATCCGATCGGCTTCGACGAGCCGTTCGGCCTCTCCGTCGTCGAGGCGATGGCGTGCGGGACGCCGGTGATCGCGTACCGCCGCGGATCCATGGCCGAGATCATCGACGAGGGCGTCACCGGGTTCGCGGTGGGCTCCGCGGCGGAGGCGGTCGCCGCGGTCGAACGGGTCGGACTCCTCGACCGCGCGGCCGTGCGAGAGACGGCGCGCCGCCGCTTCGCGGTGGATCGGATGGTCGACGAGTACCTGGCGGTGTACGCGGGAGTGCTGGGGCGCTGACGCCGGTGTCACGTCGGCATCGGATGCGCGCGTGACTCCCGGCCCTCTTCACCGAGTCGCCCGGGAGGGCTCGTTCTCGACGCGGAGAACGAGCCCTCCCGGGCGACTGAGCGATGCTGATAGGAAGAGGCCGTGCCTCGACCTCATCTCTTCGTCACCCGCGGAAGCCTCCTCCACTTCGCCTGCGACGCGTGGCTCCTGCCGACGGACCGCTTCCTCTCGTTCACGGACTTCTGGCGCAGGGTCCCGCGGCTGGAGGATCGCGCACGCGCCGCGCTGACTCCGGAGTTCTCGGACGGCCGACAGGCGGCACTGCCGCTCGCGCCGCGCGACGACGAGCCCACTCCGGTCCTCACCGCCGTCCCCGATCACGCCGTGCGCGACGCCGAGGACAGCGAAGGACTCGCCGACATCGCCCGCCGCCTCCGGGCCTTCGTCGAGGTCGCCGCGCGGACGGCGACGAGGGATCGGCGCACGAGGCGGCCGCTGCCGCTCCTGGCCGTGCCGCTCTTCGCGACGGCGGGAGGAGGATCAGGGACCCTCCGCGACGCCGTGCTCGCCCAGCAGCTCCGCGTGCTGCGGGAGGCCGCCGAGGCGTTCCAGGTCGACATCGCGATCGTCACCCTCCGCGCCGACGTCCACGCCTTCGCCCAGTCCAGGCGGCGACTCGATCCCGCGACGTCCTGGCCCGAGCTGGAGGCTCCGGCCCTCGAGGAGGCGCAGAGCCTCGCCGAGCGCGCCCGGCGCCGCCGGCTCGTGCCCTTCCTCGGCGCCGGGACCAGTGTCAGCGCCGGCGGCCCCTCCTGGGACGGACTGCTCGAGGAGCTCGGCCGCGAGATCGGACTCGACTCCGAGACGTCCGCGGTCCTCAGCGGGAAGAACGTGCTCGACCAGGCGTCCTACCTCGCGACGCTCTTCGACGAGGAGAAGCCCGGACGGTTCGCCGAGGCCGTCGCCCGTGAGATCGGCTCCCTCGAGCGGTACGGTCTCGCGCCGGCGCTCCTCACCGCGATCGACTCCGAGCAGGCCATCACGCTCAACTACGACCGCCTCTTCGAGACGGCGTCCGAGGACGCGGGCGTCCCCCGCGCCGTCATCCCCGGCGACCACGAGGGCGACCACGAGCGCTGGCTGCTGAAGCTCCACGGCACCGTCGACGACCCGTCCTCGATCGTCCTCACCCGCGACGACTACCTCGGCTTCGACTCCTCCCGCCGCGCCCTCTCCTCGATCGTGAAGGCCACCCTCGCGACCCGGCACCTGCTCTTCGTCGGCTTCGGCCTCACCGACGACCACTTCCACGAGATCGTCCACGACGTCCGCCGCGCGTTCCCCTCCTCCGCCTCGGGAACGCTCGCGACCGCGCTCACCCTCTTCGCCGATCCGCTCGACGAGCGCCTCTGGCAGGGGAGGCTGCGGCTCGTGCCGATGCTGCCTGTGCCCCGCGATCCGTCCCGCGTCGGCGAGGCCGCCCGCGCCCTCGAGATCTTCCTCGACGCCCTGGCCGCCTTCGCGACGGACGCCCACTCGTACCTCCTCGCGCGAGGGCACGAGAGCGCGATGACGGCCGCAGAGCTGCGGCTGCGGGAGCGGTTGACCGGGCTGCTCCGGGAGGCGACGGCGGAGGAACGGGCGACCGGGGCGTGGCAGGAGGTCGCGAGGATGAGTGTGCGGTTGGGTGGGGAAGGGCGCTAGCTCGGACAGCGCTCGTCGCTCGAGGGCCGAACGGCCGAGCCGGCGGTCGTCGGCGAGTCCTGCGCGAATGGACGAAGGACCAGCGGATCGACTGATCGCGGGCGAGAGGTCACCGACCTCCCGCCCGGCACCGCTCAGACGGCGTCGTGGAGCTCGACGTTGTCCTGATACTCGAAGTGCGTCTGGACACGATCCGAGACGTCGATGTTCTGCAGCTTGCTGGACGCGGGGATGAAGCCCACCAGACCAGCTGCCGTCTCACCGGCCTGAGCCGTCCGGTAGACGAACTTGAGGATCGCGTCGTTGCGGGAGTGGTAGCCGTAGACCGCTTCGTCGACCGAGGCGGTCAACGAGTCCCAGTTGCTCTTCGCTCCGATCGCGGTGCCGAGGAGATGTGCGGCCTGGATACGCGGCCCTCCGGGCTTCGTGCCCATGGACTGCGCGGCGACGACCATCGCCCTCGCTCCCAGACTGTGACCGATGAGCACGTACGACTCCGCGTTCGTGCGTGCGAGCAGATCACCGATGATCACGCCCGTCTTGTCGGCGCGGTTCTTCGCGACGTGCCAGGGGTTCCTCGCGAGGTCCGAGGCGATCATCGCCGGTCCGGCGACGCCTCCGAGAAGCTTCGCGCCCGCCTTGTGCCCGAGCGCCGCCGCTCCTCTGAGCAGCCCCATGGCGACGCCCTTGCCTGCTGCGCCAAGGGCGAGCTCCCCCAGATCCCGCAACTCCTTCGACCCCCATCGGACGCGGTAGACGGGCGAGTCCGGGTAGCGGGAGTCGACGATCGACTTCCACTTGCCCCACCGCTCTCCCTCACCGTCGGAGAGGAACCCGTTCGCGACGACCACGGGCACGCCGCCCTTTCCCGGACGGAGCAGCTCGATCTGGAACGACTTGTCCTCGCTCAGGTAGGCGTTCGCGACCGATGCCCCGAGGACACCTCCCACCGCCGCTCCGACGGCCGTCACGACCGCCGTGCCGCCGGCCATGCCGAGCCCGCCCGCTGCGAGGGTGCCGCCGCCGAGCAGCGCGAGTCCGTGTGAGCTCGCCGCTGCGCCGGTGAATCCGCCGAAGACGCCGAGCGAGCCGATCGCGCCGCCGATGGCGGGAGCGGCGAGGAGAGCGACCGGCGCCGCCATCGCGAGGACAGCGATGCCGCCCACGATGATCTTCGAGGTCGCGTCGAGGTCGGGCTTCTCGTATTCGAGGAAGGCCTCGTAGTCGTGCAGCTCGCCGAAGCTCCCCTGGGCCTTCTCGAAGCCCGGGATCTCGTGCTTGTGCTCGGCGCAGAACTGGGGGACGCGCAGAGCGCCGCGCTCGCGCACCGCCATGTTGCCGCAGCCCACAGCTACGCACGGGAGCGTCGCGGATCCGCAGCCCTGGCAGACGTAGACGGGAAGCTGCCCCGCGGGACGGTTGGACTTCCGGTGCTCGGTGTTGAAGAAGCACGACGAGCACCATCCGTGCTGGACGTCCAGCAGCGAGACGTCGTCTGCGACGTCCGCGATCCACTGCGCCGTCTTCGCGTACGTCTCGGCCACTTTCTGTGCGGTCCGCCGCTCCTGCTCCACCTGCTGGAGAGCTGCCTTCTGCTCGGCCGGATCCGAATGCGCGAGAGCCTCGGCATTGGACGTCATCCGGGCGCGATACCAGGTCTTGGCGTACGCCCACATGTTGCTGCGCAGTGCAGGATTGCTCTCGAGAACGCCACCGCTCTCCGTCACCGGCTCGAGATCGGTGAATTCCCCCGCAAGGGAGAGAGTCGCCCCCTGATCCGAGACCACATCCACTCGGAGACGGGTTCCTTCGACGACATAGGCGTGCAGTGAGCCGGGCATGGGTTGATCGTGCCATACCGGTCGAGGTCCGGTTCGCTGCGGAAGGGCTGTCGCTTCCTTTTCGATCGGTCGCCGTCCCGTTGGATTCTCCGCGCTCATCGCGTCGGACTCTCCCCCATACCAAGACCGGAGCAGACGGACTCGAAGACGGTCAGTGACACCCCCTCTTCTCCCGGCGCGAGAAGGGAGCCGATGCGGTGAAAGTCGGTACCGTCCGACAGACTCACCGGAACGACGAAGGGGACGAAGTGCAGTTCACGATCAACGGCGCCACCTACGAACTCACACGGGAACAAGTCGAGAGCACCCTCGCCCGTACCGCGCCGGCCGAGGTGAGCACGTACTCCGTCGAGGTGAGCGGCAGCCGCTTCCCCGTGAAACAGGTGATCTCCGAGGTCACCGGTCTGCAGAGGAGCGAGTTCACCTCCGGCCAGGCACAGCGGGTCCTCACAGGGCTCGGATTCCTGGTGCTCAGCACTGCTCCGGGAGCTCGAGGGCGCATCTCCGGTTCCACGCGGTCCTTCGACGGCGTCGAGTGGGGGCTCGCCGCATCCGAGCACGGTTACGAGGAAGCGTCCTCGGGCAAGCTGCATCTCCCAGGATGTGCTCACGGCGTGACGACTCCGATCCGCATCTGGGCTCAGGACGAAGTGCTGAAGGCCTGGGGTGCTGCGCCGGATGTCGATCTCAGGACGCTGACGCGACCGGGATGGTGCTCGGACTGCGCGGCCATAAGAGGAACGACCGACCCCGGCGTTCCAGCGGAGCAACCGGAGACGTCCGGACGGACGGGCCGGGCGGAGCGGACGGCGATCGCGCAGGCCGCCCGGGTCGTCCTCGACGGTGGTCTCCGACGCCAGGCCTCCGCGTTCGACGGCCGGACGGTGACCTGGACCGCTGATACTGCGGCGGCACTCCGGCGAGCGATCGAGACACCCGGGTCGACCGGCACTTTCCGTGAGCGGATCGCCGAGCAGATGACTGATCAGCCGAGGGCGGTCGTCCTGCTCGCCGCTGAGCTCTGCTTCCTGCAGCGCCTCCCCCTCATCAACATCCGGGCGCAGACGAAGCTCGCTCTTCTGCAGGAGATCCTCGACGTGCTGCCCGATCGCCCCCGGGTCCCTGATGTGATCGTCGACGCCCTCGACACTCGCGGCGTCTTCAACGGCGGTCAGGGGTTCAACCAGCAGATCGCACAGCATCTCCTCTGGTTGTGCGATTTCGTCCGGCAGTGGGACGCCCTCGCGTCCGACGATCGCGAAGCCGCGCTCGGCGATCCCTGGCTCTTCCGCGACCGCACGCTCGACATACAGGGTGATGCTCCACCGATCCGGAGCTCTCTGCTCGCTCTGGCCTGGCCGAGCTGCTTCGAAGCAATCGTCTCCGTCGCGCAGAAGCACGCGATCCGCGACGCCTTCGCGGGAGCGCTCCCGACGGTGACGGACGACGTCGACCGCGATCTGCTCGCTCTGCGGGACAGCCTCGACCCGAGCGGCGAGCTCGACATCGCCTGGTACTCGCCACCGTGGGACGCGGAATGGTGGCTTGCGGCACCGCCGACCGAGCATCGCGGCTGGGCCGTACCCTCGGCCGCTCCCGGCGCGCCACTCGCCCTCCCAGGCCCCCACGTCACGCTCCCGCCGGATGGCGGTCGAAGCGGCATCCGCGACGAAGCGCTCCGTTCATGGAGAGACTGGCCGACGTCCGGGGCCGGTCCGCGACCGCTCATCACCGATCTCCTCACCGAGGTGGATTCGGCTGCGCAGTTCCTCGTGACGATGGCGGCCGGCGACCAGGTCTTCGTCGACGGCTCCGACGACGTGCACTGGGGCGTCATCGGAGAACTCGATTCCCGAGGACGACGCGGCGTCGACTGGCGAACGCCGGTCTCGAGGTCGGAGATACCGAACGCCGTCCTCGACGTCCTGTCCGGCAGCGCTCCGATCACCGACGTCGGCTTCCTGATATCGCCGCCGATCGCACCGACGCCCGCACCTCCGCTGTCCGGCCCCCTCCGCCTCCCCCGCAGCACGCCCGAACTCGCGGGTCGCCTGCATTACGACTCACTGTGGCTGAACGAGGTGCTGGGTCTCCTCGAGGAGCGTCGCCAAGCGATCTTCTTCGGGCCTCCCGGAACGGGCAAGACCTATCTCGCCCGTGCTCTCGCCGACTTCATCGCGCCGAAGGGCGCGGTCCGCATCGTCCAGTTCCATCCCTCCTACTCCTATGAGGACTTCTTCGAGGGGTTCCGGCCGACGGTCGATGAGAAGGGGTCCGCGAGTTTCCGACTCGCACCGGGGCCGGTACGTCTTCTCGCTGCTGCGGCGGCGGCGAACCCGACAGTGCCGCATGTGCTGATCATCGACGAGATCAACCGGGCGAACATCGCGAAGGTGTTCGGCGAGCTCTACCTGCTCCTCGAATACCGCGACGCCGGGGTCTCACTGCAGTACTCGCCGGAGGAGGACTTCCGTCTGCCCGAGAATCTCTTCGTCATCGGAACGATGAACACGGCAGACCGCTCGATCTCCCTGGTGGACGCGGCGATCAGGAGGCGGTTCTCGTTCGTCGAGCTGCACCCCGCAGAGGAGCCGGTACTCGGCCTGATCGAGCGATGGTCGAAGGCACAGCACCATGAGATCAGCCGAAGTGCTCTGCTGAGGCAGCTCAACGAGCGGATCGGCGACCTCGACCGCGATTTCCAGATCGGCCCGTCCTACCTCATGGGCGCTTCTGCCCGCACGGACTCCGGATTGGCGAGGATCTGGGAGTACGACATCCTTCCGCTGCTCGACGAGCACTACTACGGACGCTTGTCTCGCGCGGAGGTCCGGGCGACGTTCGGTCTCAGCGCTCTCGAGCCCGGTGCTGTCGCGGATCCGGACGAAGCGGTCGACGACGCTCCGGCCGGATGACCCGCGTCGAGTTCGACGAGAACGGCGGCTGGACGGCGGTCTCGTTCGACCCTGAGGTCATCGGTCGCGTATGCAGCGCAGGGCTGCTCGAATCCCGCATGACAGCGTCAGGCGCCGAGGTGAAGCCTCAGCTCAACAGGATCGGGGCGATTCGGATCGATGGCGACGAGGTCGTCGTCCGTCCGAAGGCCGCCTTCTCCTCGGTGCTCTTCATGCTGGGGTACGCGGCGGACCCGGGCTTCCGACCGGAAGAGGTCTCCGGCGACGGCAGGGAGATCTTCCCCGCGGTCGCCGAGACGTACGCGCGCATCGCGGAACGTGCACTCGGGCACGGCCTCCTGCAGGGGTACCGACGGTACGACGAGAGCGCCATGACGGTGCGCGGGCGGGTCCGGTTCTCCGACCAGATGTCGCGCCGCGGCGGACGACTCCTCCCGATCGAGCTGACGGTCGACGACTACTCGGCCGACATCGTCGAGAACCGGATCCTGCGTGCGGCCGGCCGGCTGCTGCTCGCCGTGCCCCGCGTGTCGCCGGACGTCCGGCGGCGCCTGGCGCACCTCGACTCGAGACTGTCGGAGGCAGCCCTCCTGCGGCCAGGGACGATGACACCGTCGTGGCAGCCGTCGCGGCTGAACCAGCGCTATCAGCCCGCCCTGCGCTTCGCCGAACTCGTGCTCGCACGCATCACGCCCACCACGACGAACGGCGGCCACACCGTCGCCTCCTTCGTCGTCAATATGGCGGAGGCGTTCGAGGCATTCGTGACCACGACTCTGAGCAGCGCTCTCTCAGGGGTCTCGCGGGGCGTCAGTATCGGTCAGTTCCCCGCTCATCTCGATCTCGAACGACGCCAGCCGATCCGACCCGACTTCGTCCACGTCGCCGGCGGCCGACCAGTGGTCGTCATCGATGCCAAGTACAAACTCGGGCCACCGAGGGTCGAGGACCTCTACCAGATGCTGGCCTACTGCACAGTGCTCGGGCTGGCTGAAGGGACGCTCGTCTACGTCTCGAGCGCCGGAGACCCGAGTGATCGGACAGCGACGGTGAAAGGCTCCGGTGTCGTGGTTCGGACGGTGCGGATCGACGTCACGAGGCCGCCCGCCGAGATGCTCGCTCAGCTGGACGACATCGGTCGAGCGGCTGCCAGGCGGGCAGGGATCAATACTTCTTCCGGCCTCTGAACTCCGCGCCTCGTCTTAGGGCCGCCTGCTCCATCGGACGACTCAGCCCAGACGGCCCGCCGCCTCAATCCCGCCCCGCACCCCACTCCCCCAGCAGCTCCCGCTCCCGCTCCTCCCCCAGCCCGGCTCCGCGTCCCGGCACGTGCGCGGCCGCCGCGTCCCGCAGCGTCTCGGCGAGGTCGCGGCGCTCGAAGCCCGCGGCCTCCGCCCGTGCCGTCGAGCGGGCGTTCATGCCGCGCCAGTCCGAATCCGCGATCCACAGCGGGAGCGAGCCGGGGCCCGCCCACTGGCCGACGCCGCGCTCGAGCAGCCACTCCTTCGGCACGGCGACCGGCTCGGCGGACGACCCGCCGCGCGCCGCGGCCAGGTGCTCGCCGAACGGCACGGGGGTCCCGCAGACGTTCATCACGCCCGCCAGCCGCGCCTCGGCGGACGCCGCCAGCCAGGCGGCGAGGTCCCGCACGTCGACCACGGACGTCGGCAGTCCGGGCGCATCCGGCACCAGCACGGGGCCGGACCGCGCGCTGAAGCGCCAGGGCCAGTAGGAGGAGCGGCTCGTCGGGTCGCCGGGGCCGCCGATCAGGCCGGCGCGCGCGATCAGGGACGGCGCGGATCCGGCCAGCACGGCCTGCTCGCAGGCGGACTTCGCGGCGCCGTACGAGGCGGGATCGTCGGAGGGAGCGAGCAGCTCGGCGTCCTCGTCCGCTCCGACGACCGCGTTCTCGGCGTAGACGCTCGTGGTCGAGACGAGGACGTAGGCGCTGCAGCGCAGGTCGCGGACGGATCGGCGGACGTGCTGCGGGGTCGAGGAGACGTCGATCACCGCGTCCCACGATGCCGCAGCCACGGCGTCGAGAGCGTCGTCGCGGTCGCGGTCGGCCCGAACGAGGGACACCCCCGCGTGCACGGCCGTCCCGCGCACGAGGCAGGTCACGTCGTGGCCGCGCCGCAGCGCCTCCTCCGCGAGGTGCCCGCCGAGCCAGCCCGTTCCTCCGAGGATCAGCGTTCTCATCCCCGCATGCTCGCACGGGCCTCCCCGCGCGAGGCCCGCTGAGGTGCCCGAGACGGTTCCGAGAACGCTGAAACAGCTGCATCCTCGGGCGACTCGACGCGGTGCGCGCCGAGCGAGCGCCTCAGCGACAAGGGCCCCCTTCACGAGCCCCCGAACACCCGACCACCCGAGCCCGCCCGCGTCCTCTGTCCGGAATCACGCGGGCGGCTCGGGCGCTCGAGCGGCTCACACGACGACGAAGGCGTCCAGGATCAGCGAGTTGCCCGTGGAGGCGGCGTTGCGCTTGCTGCCGCGGCGGATGGTGATGGTGTGCTCACCGGCACTGAGGGTGCTGCTGGTGAACACGGTGCGGGCCGAGCGGTTCGTGGCGCTGTAGCGGTCGACGGAGGCGACGAGCACGCCGTCGATCAGGACCTCGTTGATGCCGGAGGTCGGGGTGATCCGGCTCACCCAGCTGACCTTCGTGCCCCGGAAGCGGAGGGTCGCCGAGGCCGTGGAGGTGCTGGAGTACGAGATGCTGCCGCCGCTGTCGGCGGTGCTCGAGAGCGTCGCCCAGGTGCCGACCGTCGCGATGACGGCGGCTCCGTTCTGGTACGTCCCCGCCGCCGGCAGCGTCGAGGTCGGGGTGGGCGTGGACGTGGCCGTCGGGGTCTCGGTCGGAGTCGGCGTCTCGGTCGGAGTCGGCGTGTCGGTGGGCGTCGGCGTGCTGGTCGGAGACGCCGTCGCGGTGGGGGTGGGCGTCGACGTGGAGACGGTCCCCGCGGTCACGACGAAGGCGTCGAGGATCAGCGTGGATCCGGTGGACGCCGGGTTGCGCGTCGTCCCGCGGCGGATCGTGACCGTGTGGGTGCCGGCGGCGATCGGCCCGCTCGTCCAGACCGTCTGACCCGAGCGGGTCGTGGGGCTGTAGCGGTCGACGGTGGCGACGAGGACGCCGTCGAGCAGCACCTCGTTGATGCCGGAGGTCGCCGTCATCCGGCTCACCCAGCTGACGCCCGTGCCCGAGAAGCGGAAGCTCGCGGACGCTCCGGCCGAGCTGGAGTAGCTGATGCTCCCACCGCTGTCGGCGGAGGAGGAGATCGTGCTCCAGGTGCCCGCCGTCGTGATGAGCGGTGAGGAGTTCTGGTACGTGCCCTCGCCCGGGATCGACGAGGCGGGCTCATCGGGCAGCGGAACGACCGGCTGCTCCGCGAGCCAGCGGTCGAACGTGTCGAGCATGTCCTTGTTCGTCAGGCTCGGCACGTTGTGGCCGTTCGGAGCGCCCTCGGTCGGCGTGTAGAGGACCACCGCCTCCTTCGCGACGGGCTTCGCGAGCGCGACCCACGCCCCTCCGTGCACGGCGATCGGGACGAGGACGTCCTCCGTCGAGCCGGTCGTGCGGATCCGCGCCCCCGCCCACGAGGCCTGCGGCAGCAGCGCGGGGTCGGTCGCCGGGATCGTCGAGGGGTCGTTGTCGTAGTCCGGCAGGACGCGCCCCGGGTCGCGGCGGGCCATGTCGGCCATGTCGTAGACGCCGGCCGCGTGGTACGCGCCGCGGATCTCGGGGACCAGCTTGTTGCCGTACGCCCAGCAGAGCAGTGCGCCACCGCCGGAGTTCGAGCGGAGGAAACTCGCCCCGATCCGCCACGTCTTCTGGAACCAGGCGACCGCGTCCACCTGCATGGCGACGGCCCGCTTGTTCGTGTAGATGCTGCCGCCGTAGTTCGGGCAGATCGAGATGACGCCCTTGTCGACGGCCTGGTCGGCGCTGTACTGGTAGGCGCCGGACAGGGCCGCGTAGGTGCTCCCGTTGGCGTGGTAGTACCAGTAGACGACCCGGCCGATCCGCTGCGAGGGGACCGCGGTGTGCGGAACGAAGAGCCGCGCGCGGTCGGTGCCGATCATCACGTCGATGATCTGGTACGGCTTCTTCCCCACGCGCGAGATCGCCGTGTCGCTGCGCCCGAGCTCGTTGGGCAGCGGCGGGATCACGCTGTAGTCGGGCGCCGCGGACGCGGTCATCGCGTAGGCGAAGGCGGATCCGACGCCGAGGGCGGCTCCGGTGAGGACGAGACGGCGGCTGTGGCGCGCAGGAGAGGACATGGGATCCCGACGTGGAGAGGGCTGCTCGGTCGGCGGAGCCTGACCGGAAGGTGTGAGGGGGGTGCTGCGGTCCGGATCGGACCACCGTGGAGGGGGCGCGGTGCGGTCCTTCGGGGGACCGTGCGGGCGGGCAGGCGCGAATGCATCCTCCCGCGTCCGCCGCGCGACCACCAGACCCACTTCAGGGACACCCGCGGCGGCGCTCCCACCTGGCGTCGAGCAGCGGAGCGATCCGGAGAAGGTCCTGGTGAGAGCGCTATCTCGCGCCACTGCTCCGGAGATGCCCGCCACGGGAGCGGAACCGCATCGTGTCGGTGGCGGAACTCCGGGGTCCCGCGGGGCCGGCACGGATCCAGGCCGCCCTGAGCCCGGCGCGAGGGCCGTGCGCACGTCAACACTCTCGCGGGGGACCCCCGGATAGGTCGCGTTTTCTGGACACCACCTGAGCGCTGGTTCAGCGCTCGCTCTCCCCCTTCTGCGTGCCCACCGGATCGGGGGCCCGTCGTCCGCCGCCCACGTCCCGTCTCAGGGGGACAGGGCGCCTCCGAGCCGCGACCTATCGTGATCCCGCTCCATCCGGAAGGCCCGGCGAGGCGCCCCGGGGGGAGGTCGATCCGTGTCGAACGCGCATGCCCGGCCGAGCCACGACCGCTCGATCGCCCTCGGCCTCGTCCTGCTCCTGCTCGCCGCCGTCCTCGTGGTTCTGCCGGCGACGAGAGCTGCGGCGGCCACGGTCCTGCTCCAGGAGGGCTTCGGCGGCACCAGCGTCGCGGACTCGGCCTGGCAGGCGCTCGACGGGGGCTGCATCACCCGGGCGACGACCGCACCCCCGGCCGGGTCCTCGAACCTCGGCGTCTGCGCCAACCGGACTCAAGCCCCCGTCGCCGCGACGAGTCCGGGCTTCCTCCAGCTCACCGATGCCCGCAACGACGCCAAGGGCGGCGCGGTCTTCAACCGGCCCATTCCTGCCGCGGGCGGCATCGACGTCCAGTTCGACCAGTACCAGTACGGAAGCTCGCTGACCGGGGCCGACGGCATCGGCTTCTTCCTCACCGACGGCTCGAGGTCCCTCACCGCGGCGGGAGCTCCGGGCGGATCGCTCGGCTACGGCCAGTCGGCGACCGTCGACGGGGTGAACGGCGGCTACCTCGGGATCGGAATCGACGCCTTCGGGAACTTCTCGGCCAGGCCCCCCGCCGCGCCTACCCTCGGCCTCGGCTCCGACTGCCCCTCGAACTCCGGGTCGGCGCTCCTCACGGCGAACAAGATCGTGGCGCGCGGACCCGGGCAGGCCAAGAGCGGATACTGCTTCCTCCAGTCGGCCTCGCCTCCCCTGCTGACGTCGGTCCGCACGACGGCCACGACATCGACGGGCACTCCGCCCGCGTCCTACGGGCGCACGATACGGATCATGGTCTCGGCTGCCGCCACTCCCGTCGTCACGGTCTACTGGGGAGGGACAGCGGGTCTGCCCGCCGGGCAGCTCGATCAGCTGATGCAGTTCACGATGCCGACCGCAGCGCCCTCGACCTACAAGCTCGGCTTCACGGCGTCCACCGGTGGATCGAACGACACCCACCTCGTCCGCAACGTCTCCGTCTCGTCCATCAACACTCTCGACGACATCACTCTGGTCAAGCAGATCGACCGCACCACCACGCAGCCCGTCGCCTACGCCGAGGGATCCGTCATCCCTTACCAGTTCGTCGTCACGAACGGGTCTATCCGGGGCACGCTCACCGGCATCGTCGTCACGGACCCGAAGGCCGCGAGCATCTCCTGTCCGACGACGACCCTGCTCCCGCTCGCCTCCACCATCTGCACGGGATCCCATACGGTCACGGCCGCCGAAGCGGTGGCCGGCTCGTTCGTCAACACGGCGACCGCTGCAGCGACGAAGACGGAGACGATCTCGAACGTCGTGACGACGACCCCCGTCACGAGCAGGACCGCCACCGTCACCGCCCCCATCGCCGCCCCGGCTCCCGCTCTGACCCTCACCAAGACCGCCCTGCTCACCGACACGAACGGCAACGCCCAGGCCGACGCGGGCGAGCAGATCCGCTACTCCTTCCTCGCCCTCAACTCCGGCAACGTCACACTGCAGACGGTCACCGTCGCCGACCCGAAGGTCACCGGCATCACGCCCGCCTCGACGCAGCTCGCACCCGGAGCGAGCGCGACCTTCACCTCGGCGCCGTACACGGTGCTGCAGACCGACATCGACAAGGGCACGGTCGTTACCAACACCGCCACGGTCAGCGGGCGCACGCTGGCCGCCTCGCCCGTGACGGTCACCGCGACCTCCACGGCCACCACGCCGATCCGCTACGCGCCCTCGATCTCGCTGACGAAGAACGGCACGATCCCGACCGCGGCCGCCGTGGGCTCGACCGTCTCCTACAGCTTCACCGCCACCAACACGGGCAACACCGGGCTGAGCTCCGTCACGGTCACCGATCCCAAGAGCGGGCTCTCCGCGCTCGCCTACTCCTGGCCGGGGACCGCCGGGCGCCTCGAGATAGGCCAGACGGTCACCGCGACCGCGTCGTACACGCTCACGCAGGCCGACGTCGACGCGGGCCAGGTCCTCAACACCGCCACCGCGACCGGCACCCCTCCGACGGGCGCCGCCGTCACGGCCACCTCCTCGCGGACGGTGACGATCACCCGCACGAACGACCTCGCGCTCACCAAGACCGCGAACCCCGCCTTCATCAGCGCCGCCGGCACCGTGGTGACCTACACCTTCCGCGCGACCAACACCGGCACCACCACCCTCACCGCGGTCGCGATCAGCGACCCCAAGAGCGGGCTCTCCGCTCTCACCTACTCCTGGCCGGGCACTTCCGGACGACTGCTGCCCGGCCAGGTCGTCACCGCGACCGCCGCCTACACGACCACCGCCGCCGACGTCGCCGCCGGCACGATCGCCAACACCGCCACGGCGACGGCGACCGGCCCGACCGGCGGGGCCTTCACCCGCACGGCCTCGGTGAGCATCTCGGTGATCCCCGATCCGGCGGCCGACGCCGCGACGGTCGTGCAGGGCGGATCGGTCGTGATCGACGTGCTCGCGAACGACGGGCCCGCCGCGACCGGCGCGACCTTCTCGCGCGCGCAGCTCTCGGCGACCCCGAGGGCGATCGGAGGCGCGGCGACCCCCGCCCCCGCCACTCCCGTGCAGGGGTCCGTCTCCTGCGTCGCGAGCGGAGCGACCCGCGGCCAGTGCACCTACCGCCCGATCGCCGCCTTCGTCGGCACCGACGTCTTCGACTACTCCCTCTCGGGCCAGTACGGCACCTGGAACGTGCGGGTCACGGTCACCGTCACCGCGCTGAACCGCGCGCCAGTCGCCCGACCCGACCGCGTGGTCGCGACCACCGGCGGCCCCGCCGTCACCGTCGCTCCGCTCGCGAACGACACCGACGAGGACCCGGGCACGACCCTCGCCCTGGCCGGCACGAGCGTCCCGGCCGGGCTGCGCGGCACCTTCTCCTGCTCCGGATCCACGTGCACCTACACGCCCGCGGCCGACGGCTGGACCGGGAGCGCGACGATCGCGTACACGGTCACGGACGGCGCGCTCACGGCGGGCGGCACGATCACGGTGTGGGTCGATCCCGCTCCCCTCGTCCGGCGCGGATTCTCCGGCACCGGCACGACGAGCGGAGCGGTCGGGCTCGGCGCCTGGACCAGCTCCTCCGTGGTCGCCACGCCCGTCGCGAGCTGCACGGCCGGTCGGCCGAGCACCCTCGTGAGCTGGTCGGCCGCCGCCGGAGCGACCGGCTGGACCCTCGAGCGCCGCCTCGCGGGGACGACGCCCGGCCCGTGGACCGTGATCGCGGCACCCGCCGCCTCCGCGACGAGCTTCGCCGACGACCGGGTCGGTGAGGGCCGCAGCTACCAGTGGCGGGTCCGCCCGGACCTGCAGCGCTGGCTCGGAGTCGCGTCCGCCGCCTCGACCGCCGTCGCCCAGCCGGCCGTCACCACCGCCGGAGGCTGCTGATGCCTCCCCGCCGACACCCCTCTCGTCCTGCACGTGTCCTCGTGAGGGAGACCACGCCCGCACCGGGCACCACCCACCAGAAAGGAACGGTCGCCATGACCACCACAGCACCCACCCGTCGCAGCCCCTGGAAGAAGATCGCCCTCACCGGCGGCGTCCTCCTCGCCGCGGGAGCTCTCGCCGGCGCCGGCGCCTTCGCCGTGTTCACCGACTCCGGGACCGCCAGCGTCACCGCGGACGCCGGACAGCTCGACATCAACCTCGACGGCACCTTCATCGTGACGGACATCGCGCCCGGAGACACCATCCAGCGCCCGGTGACGATCGTCCTGCCGAACGCCACCAACGACGGCGACCTCGTCTCGTCGGTGCGCTTCTCGCAGGCGGTCACCAACGACGTCGTGGGATCCGACACCACCGACCAGAACCGTGTCGGCCAGTCTCTCGTCTCCGGCCCGAACGGCCTCGACTACCGCCTGCTGACCTGCTCCACCGCCTGGACGACCGCCCCCACCACGACTCCGGCGGGCCCGTACTCCTGCAGCGGGACCACCACGGTCACCGGATCCGGCAAGCTGTCGTCCATCGGCGGCCAGGCCGGCGCGGTCGACTTCACCCCGGCGAACTTCGGCATCACCCCCACCACGACCGGGACCTTCCCCTCGGACGCCGGTGACGTGACGCTGAACACGCTGATCGAGCTCGTCCTGCCGACCGCGGCCGACAACGCGTACGAGAACGCCTCCGCCACGGTCACCTTCACGGCCGCCGCGATCCAGCGCGCCGGCATCCAGAAGTAGACCGTCCCCCACCGCCTCCGTCCTGCCCGGCCGCCACCGGCGCGGGGCGGAGGCATCCCCCTTTCCTCCCGGAGTCGTCCCCATGCCCCACGCCCGTGCGCTCGTCGCCGTCCTCGCGGCGGCGCTCCTCGCGCCCGCGGCGAGCGCCGAGCCCGTCGGCGTGCTCGACGTGCGCGAGCTCTCGGCGCCCGGATCCCTCACCGACCTCGCTCCGGGCGACCGCGCCGAGTGGGCGGTCGAGGTGACCAGCACCGGCCTGTCGCCGCAGGGGGTCTCCGTGGCCTTCGCGGTCGACGGAGGCACGCTGGCGCAGGACCCGCGCGACGGCCTCCAGCTGTCCGTCGAGCTCTGCGACGCGGCGTTCACCGTCGCCGAGGTCGTCGACGGGGAGCGCACGGTCGAGCGCTACCTCTGCCCCGACGACGCTGTGCCGCTCGGATCCGGGCCCGCGGCGACGCTCGGCCGGCTCGACGGCGTGCGTCCGCTCGAGCGCGGGGCCACCGTGGGCGTGCGCGTCCGCGTCCTGTTCCCGGAGTCGGCCGGCAACGGGACCGAGCTCGCGGCGGCGTCGCTGCGGGTGCTCGTGGGCACGACGGAGGAGGATCCCTCCGCGACGCCCGGCCCCGGCTCCTTCCCCGGAGCGGCGGGCGGCGGGCTGGCCGTCACCGGCCGCGACCTGGGCGCCGCGCTCCTGGGCGGGATGCTCGCCCTCGGCTCGGGCGCCCTGCTCGCCGCGGCTGCGCGCCGTCGTCACCGGAGGGAGCAGGCGTGAAGGCCCTCCGCGCTCTCCTCGGCGGCCTGGTCACGATCGTGGCCGTCGCCGGCATCGCCGTCTTCGTCCTCTCCGCGCTCGGTCTCGTGCGGCTCGTGCCGGTGCTGTCGAACTCGATGGCGCCCGGGATGCCCGTCGGCTCCCTCGCCGTCACCCTGCCCGTCGACCAGGCCGCGATCCGCGCCGGTGACGTGATCGTCTTCACCGACCCGGACGATCCGGGCCGCCGCGTCATCCACCGCGTCACCCTCGTCTACTCCGAGGAGGAGGCGGCGGCACTCCGCGGCCGCGAGCCCGGCCAGCTGGCGCTCACCACCAAGGGCGACAACAACGAGTCGGCCGACCCGTGGATCGTGACGATCGCGGACGAGCGGATCTGGCGCGAGAGCTCGGTGGTGCCGCTGCTGGGCTGGCCGAGCATCGGCCTCGCCCACCCGGAGGCGCGGTTCGCGCTCTTCGCCGCGGGCGGCGCGGTCATCGTGGGCGCGCTCCTGATCGCCATCTGGCGCCGCCCCGCGGAGGTCGCCCCGTGAGCGGCGCGCACCGCTCGTCGGACGGCACGCCGCCCCCGGAGCCCCTGCGTCCGCCCGCTGAGCACGGACGGCACAGCGCCCGGCCGTCCTCCCGCGACCGCGGAGCCCCGCGCCACTCCCCCGAGGTCCGCCGCCGCGTGGTCTCCCGCGCCGTCCTGGCGGGACTCGTCGCCGGCGCGCTCGTCCTCGGCGCCGCCGCCACCGCCACCGCCGTGCTCCTGGACCGTAGCTCCGTGAGCGCGCGGGTCGCCTCCGGCACCGTCATCGCGACGTTCACCGGCACCGGAGCGACGACCGTGCCGGTCCCCGTCGCGGGACTCGTCCCCGGCGGCACGGCCCGGCGCCTCCTCGACCTGACGAACGCCGGGACCCTGCCGATGTCGGCCCTCCAGCTGCAGACGGCCACGGGCACCGACCTTTCGGACGGCCTGCAGCTCGCGATCGAGCGTTGCTCGCTGTCCTGGTCGGCCGATGCCGCGACCTGCCCCGGCACCGTCACCACCGTGTCGGCCGACCGCCCCGCCGCCTCCCGCCTCGACCTGCCCGGCTCCCCCGCCCTCGCCGTCGGAGCGACCGACCACCTCCGCTTGACCGTGCGCCTCTCGGAGTCCGCGCCGTCCGCCGCGCAGAGCACCTCCGCGACCCTCACCGTCACCGTCGTGGGCCTGCAGCGGCCGGGCCGCCAGCTGTAGGCGCGGCGGGCCCACGCCTCGGCAGCACCACCGCCGCGCCGTCCCCTTCCGCGTCAGCGCCGAGGCGCCCGAGACGGTCGTCGACACGCCGGAGCGGGCGACCGTCTCGGGCGACTCAGCGTGGCCGCTGGCACCTCGATGGTGCGGCGCTACTCGCGCAGGGCCGCCACGGCGTCGTGGAAGCTCGGCACGTCGGAGAGCACGCCCTCGGGGCCCAGCACCGTCCAGGTCGTGCCGGTGCGGATCAGGACGCCCAGCTCCTCGGCGGGCCGGCGGCGGGTGCGGCGCAGCTCGAGCACGAAGACTCCGGGACGCGCCTCTCTGATCTCGGGAGTGCGCCGGTCGGGCAGCATCACGAGTCCTCCCCGAGGGTCAGCGGTAGACGCTCCACTCCTTCTTCACGATCCGGCGCTCCTCGCCGTCGACCGCGACGATCCACTCGCCGTCCTTCTTGGCCACGACCCGCCCGCGCAGGTACTGCGGCTCCCAGCCGTCGGCCTTGTTGACCCACTTCACGAACCGCGCGAACCGCCCCGGTGCCACGTCGTCTCTGGACATCTCTCGACTCCCCTTCGCCGTCACCGGCACGTCCATCGACCTCCGTCAGGAGTGCACCTCGCCCAGCGCGAGGAGGACCTCTCCTGTGAGGTCTCGAAGCCGGTTCACCGACGGTAGAACGCGCTGCTGGAAGTGGACGAGGCCGTTGACTGATCGACGATCGTCTGGCAGTGGGGTCAGGATGCGGCAGCGGAATCAGGAGTCGAACAGCACGTGCGGCCGTCCGGCGTCGACGATCACGCGGGCGCGCACCCCGTAGACGTCCGCGATCAGCGCCGGAGTGAGCACCTCCTCCGGGGTGCCGCCCGCGACCACGCGCCCCTCGCGCAGCACCAGTAGCGCGTCGCAGAACAGGGCCGCGAGGTTGAGGTCGTGCAGCGCGACGACCGTGGTCACCGGCAGCGCCCGCACCAGGGCCAGCAGCTCCAGCTGATGGCGGATGTCGAGGTGGTTGGTCGGCTCGTCCAGCAGCAGCTCGCGCGGCTCCTGCGCGAGCGCCCGGGCGATGTGCGCGCGCTGTCGCTCGCCGCCCGAGAGGGTGTGCCAGAGGTGGTCGGCCTTCGCCTCGAGACCCACCTGCTCGAGGGCGCGATCGATCGCGCGCAGGTCCTCGGCCGTGTCTCCGCCCAGGAGGGAGCGGTGCGGGGTGCGCCCCAGCCGGACGACGTCGCGGACGGGGAGGTCCGCCTCCGTCTCGGCCTGCTGCGTCACCGTGGCCACGGCCCGGGCGACCTCGCGGCGGCGGAGCGAGCGGAGCGGCGCGCCGTCGAGGGTGACGACGCCGGCGTCCGGAGCCGCGGTGCCCTGCAGCAGCCGCAGCAGCGACGACTTGCCCGAGCCGTTGGGCCCGAGCAGTCCCACTGTCGAGCCGGGAGCGGGGCGGAGCGAGACCCCGTCGACCACCAGGCGGCCGCCCCGGCGCCACGAGACCCGGTCGGCCTCGAGCGTCACGAGCGGCCCCTCCGCCGCAGGAGCAGCAGCATGAACACCGGCACGCCGACGAGTGCCGTGCCGACCCCCACCGGCAGCGGAGTCGGCGCGAACGCCACCCGCGATCCGGCGTCGACCCACACCAGGAACACCGCGCCGAGCAGGATCGTCGCGGGGATCACCCGCGAGTGCCGCTGGCCGAACACGAGTCGCGCGGCGTGCGGCAGCACCAGCCCCACGAAGCCGATCGCGCCGGCGATGCTCACCAGGGTCGCCGTCAGCAGGGCCGTCACCACCAGCAGGAGGAGGCGGGTGCGGCTCACGTGCACGCCGAGCGACGCGGCCACGTCCTCCCCGAAGGCGAACGCGTCGAGCGTGCGCGCCGCGGCGAGGCAGACCACGGAGCCGAGCAGCACGACTCCTCCGCTCAGCGCCACGTCGTCCCAGCGCATGCCCTCGAGGGAGCCGAGCAGCCAGAACATCACGCCGCGCGTCTCGTCCGAGTCGGCGAGAGCGAACACGATCAGCGAGGTCAGCGCCGAGAACAGCTGGGTGCTCGCCACCCCCGCCAGGATCACGCCCGAGGTGCCGCCCGCCGAGAACCGCGTGAGCAGCAGCACGAAGCCGAAGGCGACCAGCGCGCCGACGAAGGCGCCTCCGGAGAGCCCGACCACTCCTCCGCCGACCCCGAGCACGCCGACGAGCACCGCGCCCGTGGACGCTCCGGAGGAGACGCCCAGCACGAACGGGTCGGCGAGCGGATTGCGCAGCAGCGACTGCAGGATCACTCCGCACACGCCGAGCCCCGCCCCGCAGGCCGCGGCCACGAGTGCGCGCGGGAGGCGCTCCTGCCAGACGATCGCGTCCTCGGCCGCACGCACCGGGACGGAGGCGAGCCCGAGGTGGTTGAGGAGGATGTCGCGGACGTTCACGAGCGAGACGTCGGCCGGGCCGAGCGTCACCGCGACGCCGACCGAGAGCGCCAGCGCGAGCAGCCCGCCGACGACCAGCGCGGCGGCGGCAAGGCCCCGCGGCACCCGGCGGACGAGGACCGCGCCCGTACCCGTGTGCGTGCTCAGAGCGAGGCCCCGTTCTCGTCCCACCAGGCGCGGATCTTCTCGAGCCCGTCGACGAAGCGGATCGACGGGTTCATCTCGGCGCCGTGGAGCGCGATGAAGCGGCCGTCCTGCACCGCGGGCAGGCTGCTGGTCAGCGGGTCGGAGCGGAGGAACGCGGTCTTGTCGTCGAGGCGGTCGCCGGGGAAGCGGTCGCGCTGCAGGTCGCCGAGGACCAGGACGTCCGGGTCGGCCGCGACGACGCTCTCCCAGCCGACGGCGGGCCAGTCCTCCGTGCGGTCGGCGAAGACGTTGGTCATGCCGGTCGTGGTGCCGAGCATCGAGGCGAAGTTGTAGCCGCCGGCCATGTAGGGCGTCTTGGTGTCGGCGAACCAGAAGGCGACGCTCCGGCCGCCGAGGTCGACCCCCTCGGTGGCGGCGGCGGCGCGCTCCTGCAGCTGCGCGACCAGGGCGTCGCCGCGCTGCTGCACGTCGAAGACCTCGGCCAGCTCGTGGATCTCCTGGTAGAGGACGTCGACGGTCAGCGGGACGGTGCGCGTGCCGCTCCCGCCGTTGACGCTCGCCCCGTTGTCGCAGTCGGAGGGGGCGAGGTATGAGCCGATCCCCGTCTCGGCGAGGCGGTCGCGCGAGGCGACGCCCTCGGGCGCGTAGTGCCGGCCGAAGGAGGCCGTGACGAAGTCCGGGTCGGCGCCGAGCAGCACCTCGTAGGTGGGCGCGTTGTCGGCCAGGCGCGGCACGCTCTCGTTCGCGGAGGCGAGGGTCGCGAGCACGGGGTCGGTCCAGGAGGCGGTGCCGACCATCCGGTCCTCGAGGCCGAGGGACAGCAGGATCTCGGTCGAGTTCTGGTCGAGGGAGACGACCCGCTGCGGAGGGGCGGTGACGGTGGTCGTGGTGCCGCAGTTGTCCAGCATGAGCGGGTACGAAGTCGTGCCCTCCCCCGCGGCGGCCGTGCTCTCGGGCTCGATCTGCTCGGAGGCGCCGCAGCCGGTGAGGGCGAGCAGGGTCAGGGCGGCGAGGGCGAGGGCAGCGGGGCGCCGTCGGTGCGTGGACATGGATCTCCCGTGGTTCGTGGGCGTCGGTCGTCGGCCCGGTTCATAGGCCCGGTTCATGGGCCCGGTTCGCCGGCAGGGCTCGTCGGCCCGGTCCGTCGGCGGGCGGCACCCGCGTTTCGGCGCGGAGCCCAGGTAAGCATAGCCTTACCTCACCTAAGCCCGTCCATCCGCGCCAGTCGATCCGCGCCACCCGCCTTCGATCCACCCTCGGTCCCGCCCGCCGGCGACTCCGCAGAAGTCGCCGTGGTCGCGCGCGAGAACGGCGACCTCCGAGTTCTCGATGCACTCAGAAGGCCCGGAACAGCCGAGTAAGCGGACACCTGTCGCGCACCTCGCCTCCGCAGCCCCCAACCAGGTGGACAGCACCCCGGACACGGTTCCCCTGGGGGCGGGAGAGCGCGATCCTGGACACCGACGCTCGACGGCGCCCGCCCCACCGCCCGCCGACCGTCACGGAAGGAACCTGTTGCCCCGCCACTCCGCCCGCACCGCCCCCTCCGGCCGGTCCGCGCTGGTGCGCAAGGCCGATGCGTCCGGCTACCGGCCCGAGATCGAGGGACTGCGCGCCGTCGCGTCCCTCCTGGTCGCGACGTTCCACATCTGGCTGGGCCGCGTCTCCGGAGGCGTCGACGTCTTCTTCGTGATCGCCGGGTTCCTCACCACCCTGACCCTCCTCGGCCAGATCCGCCGGTTCGGGCGCGTGCGTCCGATCGCCTTCCTCCGGAGGCTCGCCTCGCGGCTCTTCCCGGCGGCCGCGGTGGTGCTGGTCGTCGTCGCGGCGCTCGCTCCGCTCCTCCTGCGCCCCTCGCAGCTGCTGCAGACCTTCACCGAGGTGCTCGCCTCGACCTTCTACGTCGAGAACGTCGCGCTCGCGCGGGCCGGAGTGGACTACCTCGCGCAGGACGACTTCCACTCGCCGGTGCAGAACTTCTGGGCGATGTCGGTGCAGGGGCAGTTCTACCTGGTCTGGCTCGCCCTGGTGCTCGTCGCGACCCTCGCCGCCGTGCTGCTGCGGCGCCGCGCGCAGCTGCCGCGGTTCCTGCTGGCGCTCGTCGCGGCGCTCACCGTCCTCTCGTTCGCGTTCTCCGTCGTGCTGGTCGGGATCGACCAGCCGACCGCGTACTACAGCACCCTCGCCCGCTCGTGGGAGTTCGGGCTCGGCTCGCTCGCGGCCCTCGTGCTCCCGGGACTGGCGATCCCGGCGGCCCTGCGGACGGTCGCCGGGTGGTTGGGGCTGATCGGAGTCGTCTCCTGCGGGTTCGTGCTCCAGGTCTCGAGCGCGTTCCCGGGCGCCGCCGCGCTCTGGCCGACCCTCTCGGCGGTGCTCGTGCTCGTCGCCGGGACCGGCCCCGCCCCGGAGCGCGGCGTCGGCCGACTGCTGGCCCTGCGCCCGCTCGTGTGGTTGGGCGGCCTGAGCTACGGGATCTACCTCTGGCACTGGCCACTCCTGGTCTTCTGGCGCGAGAGCACCGGCGAGGACCCGACCGCCCTCGCCGGCCTGGGCGTCATCGCCGCCGCGATCCTCCTGGCCGCCGCCTCGAAGCGCTTCCTCGAGGACCCCCTCCACCGCCGCGCCCCCGCCGAGCGCCCGCACCGCCTCCGCGCGCTCGCCCCGGCGGCCCTGCTGGCCGTCGCCGCCCTGGTCGGAGCGACGGGCCTCACCGGAACGAACGCCGCGATCGCCGCCGACCTCACCCGCGCGCACGCCCTCCCCGTCTCGACCGAGGGCTGCGTCGGAGCCGCGGCGCTCGCGAACGCCTGCCTCGACTCCTGGACTACGAGCCTGCCCGCCGTCGACGCCTCGGAGGACGGCTCCGCCCTGAACACCGACGAGTGCAGCACGGGCGACTCCGGCACCGCGCTCAAGGAGTGCCGCTTCGGCGATCCCGCCGGCCTCCGCGTGCTGCTCATCGGCAACTCGCACGCGGCGTCGTTCTTCCCGGCGCTGCGCGGCGTCGCGGAGGAGCGCGGCTGGGACCTGCACACCTACTACAAGACGGGCTGCGTCTTCTCGACCGCGGAGCGGCGCGACGACTCCGCCTCCTCCCGGCGCTCCTGCGACGTGTGGAACGAGAAGCTGCAGGAGGAGCTCGCGGGCCAGGAGCCGTACGCGCTCGTCGTCACCGCCTACTCCGCGAAGAAGTCCGTGTTCGTCGACGCGTCCGGCACCCCCGACGAGCAGGCCGGCATCGACGGGTTCCACGAGTCGTGGGCGCCGCTGATCGCCCGCGGATCCACGGTGGTCGCGATCCGCGACAATCCGGTGCTGCCCTCGCTCTCCCTGCTGGCCTGCGCCGAGGAGCCGGGCTCCGCGGCCGACTGCAGCGTGCCGCTCGACGAGGCCTTCGCCGACCGCGAGCTGATGGCCGCCGCCGCCGAGGGCTGGCCGGGCGCCGCCGCCGTCGACCTCACCCGCTGGTTCTGCGACGACCGCGGCTGCCCCCTCGTGATCGGCGGAGTGAAGGTGTACCGCGACCTCGGGCACCTCACCGAGTCGTACGCCCGGACCCTGGCGCCCTACCTCGGCGAGGCGCTGGACCCGCTGGTCGGCTGAGGACGCTCGCGCTCGGCTCCAAACGCATGCAAGACTGTTTATACGAACAGGGATCGGAGGAGCCGATGGGCCACTCTCACGGCGTTCCGGCCGGCTCCGCCGCCGCGCGGCACCGGCGTCCGCTCGTGGCCGCCTTCGTCCTGACCGCGGCGTTCATGATCGTCGAGTTCGCGGTCGGAGTCGCGACGGGCTCGCTCGCGCTGCTCTCGGACGCCGCGCACATGGGCACCGATGTGCTGGCGCTCGGGATGTCGATCGCCGCGATCTCGCTCGCCGCCCGCCCCGCTGCGAAGGGCCGCACCTACGGCTCCTACCGCCTCGAAGTGCTGGCCGCCCTCGCCAACGGCCTGCTGCTGTTCGCGGTCGCCGCGTTCGTGATCGTCGAGGCCGTCCGCCGCTTCGCCGAGCCGCCCGCGGTGCCCGGCGGCCCCCTCCTGATCACCGCCGTCGTGGGCCTGGCGGTCAACCTCGTGAGCCTGCGCCTGCTGTCGGCCGGGGCGAAGGAGAGCATCACCCTCCGCGGAGCCTCCCTCGAGGTGCTCGGCGACGCGCTCGGCTCGATCGGCGTGATCGTCGCGGCGATCGTGCTGCTCACCACCGGCTGGGCGTGGGCGGATCCGATCGTCGGCGTGCTGATCGGGCTGCTGATCCTTCCCCGCACCTGGTCGCTCACGCGGCAGGCGCTGGGGATCCTCATGGAGTCGGCGCCCGCGCACGTCGACCTCGCGGCACTCGAGCGCGACGTCTGCGCCGTCCCCGGCGTGCTGGCGCTGCACGACCTGCACGTGTGGACGATCACCTCGGGCATGGAGAGCGCCACCGGCCACGTGGTCGTCGCCCCCGACGCCGACTACCGCACCGCGCTCTCGCGGGTGCTCGCCGTCCTCCGCGAGCGCCACGGCATCGACCACGCGACCATCCAGTGCGAGCCCGAGGCCTTCCCGGAGACGACGCACCGCGTCTGAGCGCGGCGGTGGCGTGGCGCGCGGCCGCACGCCTCCGCATGACCACGACCCTCCAGGAGTCGTCGCACTCGGCGCCGACTGCGACGACTCCCGGCTTCTCGACGCTGCGGGCCTCGCCCACCCCTGAGCACCTTCCGATTGTTGACGTGAACATGTACAGTCGGCCGTCAGGGCGCGTTCATGTGAACATGCCCGCATTTCGATGGCGAAAGAGAGACCGCATCAATGTCGATGTCCTTCAGAAGGGTCGCCGCGCTCGCCACGAGCGCCGCCCTGGCCACAGGAGCACTGCTGGCGATCCCCGCCGCAGCGGCCCCCGCTCAGGCCGCGGACGCGTTCCGCATCGCGCCGAACCCCGCCGCCGCCGGTGAGGCGTTCGAGGGCTGGGGCACCAGCCTCGTCTGGTTCGCGAACGCGACCGGCGGCTATCCCGAGGCCCTCCGCGAGGACCTCTACCAGAAGGTCTTCGGCGACAGCGGCCTCGACCTCAACATCGCCCGCTACAACATCGGCGGCGGCAACGCCTCCGATGTGAAGGACTACCTCCGCCCGGGCGGCGCCGTCGAGGGCTGGTGGAAGCCGAACCCGGCCGGCGACGCGTCGACCTACGGCGGCACCTCCACGAAGCTCGCCGACCGCGACGCGCTCCTGGCCAAGTGGAACGCGGACGACCCCGCCTCCTACGACTGGACCGCCGACGAGACGCAGCGCTGGTGGGTCGAGAGGCTCGCCGAGGAGAAGCAGATCTCGCACTGGGAGGCGTTCTCCAACTCCGCCCCGTACTTCATGACCGAGAGCGGCTACGTCTCGGGCGGCTTCGACGCGAACAGCGAGCAGCTGAAGCCCGCCGCCGAGGAGCAGTTCGCGAAGTACCTCGTGAAGGTCACCGAGCACATGGAGGACGAGTACGGCATCGAGTTCGACACGCTCGACCCCTTCAACGAGCCGAACACGAACTACTGGGGCACGCAGCTCTCCAACGGCGTCCCGACCGGCGGACGCCAGGAGGGAATGCACGTCGGACCGACGCGCCAAGCGGGTCTGATCCCCGACGTCGCCGCCGCGCTGGACGCCTCGACCACCGACGCCGGCCTCGCCGCGATGGACGAGACCAACCCCGACATCTTCGCGACGAACTGGGCCGCCTACTCCGCCGCGATCCGCGCCGAGGTCGACCGGATGAACGTCCACACCTACGGCACCTCGGGCCGCCTCAAGGTCCGCGACCTCGCGAAGCAGGCCGACACCGACCTGTGGATGAGCGAGATCGAGGGCAACTGGGTCACCGGCTTCGACCCCACCAACATGGAGAACGGCCTCGGCATCGCCGGCCGCATCAACGACGACCTGCGCGAGCTCGAGCCCAAGGCGTGGGTGCTCTGGCAGCCCGTCGAGGACTACTACAACATGCAGCAGCCCAAGCCGAAGGGCGAGAACCTCAACTGGGGCTCCGTCTACATCGACCTGGACTGCAAGCCGTACCAGGAGAACGGGACCGAGGTCTGGAAGTCGGTCCGCCGCGTCGCCGACGCCGGTGGCGACTCCACCAAGGCCCCGGTCTGCGGCGTCGAGACGAACTCGAAGTTCAACACCATCCGGAACTTCACCAAGTTCATCCACGAGGGCGACCACCTGATGCCCTCCAACGACAGCTCCTCCACCGCCGCCGTCCGCGGCGACGGCTCGGGCGCGACCGTCGTGCACACCAACAGCACCGCGACCGAGAAGACCGTCGTGCTCGACCTCTCCCGCTTCGGCACCATCGCCGACACCGCGACGGTCACCCCCTACGTCACCACGAAGGCCTCCTCGGCAGCCGCTCCCACGAGCAACGCCCTGGTCGCCAAGACGCCGGTGAGCGTCGACCGCATCTCGCGCACCGCCACGATCACCGTGCCCGCCAAGTCGGTCACGAGCTTCTCGATCGACGGAGTCTCGGGAGTCGCCGACTCCGCCCCCGCCCTGCGCGACGGCCACCGCTACCAGCTGGTCGGCACCCAGAGCGGCAAGGCCCTGACCGGCAACCCCTCGGGCGCCGCGACCACGATCACCGGCCTCGCCACCGACTCCGCCACGGCCGCCAAGCAGACCTGGACGGTCCGCGAGGTCGCCGCCGGCGAGCGCGAGGCCACCCGCCGCGTCGTCCTCGTCAACGGCGACGGACGCGTGCTCGGAGCCACGACCGCCGGCACCGACCTGCGCTCGCTGTCCGTCGACGCGGCGAAAACGACCGCCGCGACCCGCTGGATCGTCAACACCACCGACGGCGTGAACTTCTCGCTCGTCAACGAGTCGATCGCCCAGTCGCTCGACGTGAACGGCGGCTCCAGTGCCGACAACGCGTCGGTCGGCGTCTACACCTCCAACGGCGGAGCGAACCAGTCGTGGTCCCTCCGCGACCTCGCGCCGACCGCCGGCCAGACGATCGCCGTCCGCACCACCGCGGGCGTCGCTCCGACCCTGCCCGCGAGCATCACCCCGCAGTACTCCTGGGGAGCCGGCGCACCGCTCGCCGTCACCTGGCAGCGCCCCGCCGACTCGGCGTACGGCGCGACCGGCCGCGTCGAGGTGCCCGGCACCGCGACCGACCTCTACGGCCAGACGATCACGGTCACCGCGCTCGTCGACGTCGGCGGACTGACCGCGACCGACCCCGTGTCGGTCACGGCCGCCGCGGGCGCCTCGGTCGCCGGTGTGAAGGCCTCGGCCCCGACGACGGTCCCCGCCCGCGTGGGCGCCTCGGCCAGCACCTTCCCGGTGCCGGTCGTCTGGGACTGGACGCCGCTCACCACCGCCTCCCTCGCCCGGGCCGGGCAGGTGACGGTCTCGGGAACGGCGACCGCCGACGGCGCGACGCTCCCCGCCACGCTCACGGTGCTCGTCACCACGGGCACGCTCCGCAACTTCAACCCGGACGCCGGCATCGTCGCGACCGCGTCGTCGTCGGAGTCGGGCTACGGACCGGAGCGCACCCGCAACGGCGTGGACGGCGACAAGGGCTGGTCGAACTGGACCAACGGCACCAAGGCCGCGCAGAGCTCGC